>JASEGW010000270.1 GCA_030017825.1 bacterium
CTAGGGGATTGCGACGGCCTGTTTTTTCATTGAAGGAGATCAAGATCTCCTGATTGAAGAAATGACCCGATTACTAGGGGATTGCGACAAACCCGCTCCACTCGGATCGGGTTTTATTTATTCCTGATTGAAGAAATGACCCGATTACTAGGGGATTGCGACGGCTAATGCCGTGGTTGAGGAGTTGGGGATCGCCCCGATTGAAGAAATGACCCGATTACTAGGGGATTGCGACCTTCCCAGTCGAAGTTCCATACTTCTTTACCCGAGACTATGATTGAAGAAATGACCCGATTACTAGGGGATTGCGACATTCCCTGTTATTGTTACTGCATCCTTTTTTTTATTTTGATTGAAGAAATGACCCGATTACTAGGGGATTGCGACATAGGGTTTTATCGATACCCCTAAACACGGGTTTAATTGAGATTGAAGAAATGACCCGATTACTAGGGGATTGCGACCTCCAATTCAATACCCATATATAAGGTATTTTCATAGGAGGATTGAAGAAATGACCCGATTACTAGGGGATTGCGACGTAAAAACGGCAAAACAATTATGGGAGCATTACTCCCATAGATTGAAGAAATGACCCGATTACTAGGGGATTGCGACCTCTAATTTCTCATCTATTTCAATTTCTTCCTCTTTCTGATTGAAGAAATGACCCGATTACTAGGGGATTGCGACCAAATTTAACGAATAAAGGGGAAGCAATTTACTTCCCCTGATTGAAG
>JASEGW010000271.1 GCA_030017825.1 bacterium
GGCAGTTCTTCGTAGTCCTTACTCAGTCGTCGATACCGACCGAGCCATGCGAATGTTCTTTCCACAACCCAGCGACGGGGAAGAACGTAAAAGCCTTTCGCATTGTCATTGCGTTTAACGATTTCCAGTGTCCACTGGCCAAATCGTTCCGCCCACTCAACAAGCTTCCCCCTATACCCTCCATCCGCCCAAATCAGTTTGAGGCGAGGAAAAGACCTAAACAGCCGGGACATCACGGCCTTGGCGCCATCGCGGTCTTGTATGTTGGCCGCATGAACAACAACGGCAAGAATCAAACCGATCGTATTTACTACAATATGGCGTTTGCGGCCATTAATCTTTTTGCCCGCATCATAGCCACGCGCCCCCCTTTTTCCGTGGTTTTCACGCTCTGGCTGTCCACAATAGCTGCGCTGGGCGCAGCTTCGCGTCCTTCCTTTTCCCTCACCTGTTCTCGCAGTCTATCGTGAATCCGCTGCCATACACCCTCAAGGCGGAACTGATGGTAGTAATAGTGCACTGTTCCCCACGGTGGAAACTCATGCGGGAGCATCCGCCAGGAGCATCCACTCCGCAAAAGATAGAAAATCGCGTTAATTGTCTCTCGCATATCTACCTTGTGAGGGCGACCTCCAGCTTTGGGAGGTGGGATCAAAAACTCAATCAGCTCCCACTGCCTATCACTTAAATCGCTCGGATAACGTCTTCTTTCCATGGTCGTGCCACTCCT
>JASEGW010000272.1 GCA_030017825.1 bacterium
AAAAGAGCTGGAAGAAGCGATTTTGGTAAGCGACGAACTGCCGGATAATGTTCAAATTTATTTAAGGGAAATCGGCAGAACTCCTCTTTTGACCGCTTACGAAGAAAAAGATTTGGCTAAAAAAATTCTTAAAGGAGACGAGGAAGCGAGACAAAGACTGATAAAGTCGAATTTAAGACTGGTTGTTTCAATTGCCAAACGCTACATTAACCGGAGTCTTCATTTAAGTATTTTAGACCTTATTCAAGAGGGTAATCTTGGGCTTTTTAGGGCGGTTCAGAAATTTGATTACAAAAGGGGATTTAAATTTTCAACTTACGCTACTTGGTGGATAAGGCAAGCAATTACCAGGTCTTTGGCCGACCATTCCAGAACAATCAGGATTCCGGTTCATATGGTTGAAACAATTTCCAAATATACTCAAGCAAAAAGGAAATTAATGCAGGAGCTTGGCAGGGAGCCTTTATCCGAAGAAGTGGCGGCGGAAATGGGCATTGATGTTGAGAAAATTCGTAATATCCAAAAAATATCTCAAGAAGTTATTTCATTAGAGTCGCCGGTTGGAGAAGAGGAAGATACCACTTTGTCGGAATTTATTCCTGATGAGAAAGTTTTAACCCCAACTCACATTGTTTCGCATCAAATCTTACGAGATCAAATTAAAGAAGTTTTAGGCGATTTAACCGAGAGGGAAAGAAAAATTTTGGAATTGAGGTTCGGGCTTAC
>JASEGW010000273.1 GCA_030017825.1 bacterium
AATGCTCAAAAATATTAGTCCTTAAACTTATATTTAAATCGAACTCAAGTCAAAATTCAAGTTAAAAAAGGCAAAGAATGTTTGAAACAGCTTGTGAATATTTTAGTCAAGGTGGATTTATTATTTGGCCTATACTTATTCTTTCCTTAGTTATGTGGATATTGATTATGGAGAGAGTTTTTTATATGCAAGGCGAAAAAAGAGACGGGATTTATATTTTAAATGAGTTTATAAAAGCATTTAATAAAAGAAGTAGAGAAGCTATTTTAGAAACAAACTATAAATATGATTGCATTATTGCTAAAGTTTTAGAAAGAGTGTTTATTTCTGGAATAAAGACTAATAAGATTGATAAAGACTTATTAAAAGTAGCTATTATGGAAGAGCTTCCAAATTTAGATAAATATATTCCAATAATAAATGTTTTGGCTGCTGCTGCTCCCCTTCTTGGGTTACTTGGAACGGTTAATGGAATGATAACTACCTTTGATGTTATTTCTATATGGGGAACAGGAAGCCCAAAATCTTTAGCTGGAGGAATATCAGAGGCTCTTATTACTACCCAAGTAGGATTAATTGTTGCTGTTCCTGGTCTATTTGCTGCTTTTCAACTTCAGAAGAAAGCAGAAGCCATAAAATATGAGTTTCATAAGATAAATTTGAGAATGAATAGCATAGGGATATAAAATGATTGAGGTTCATCGGTT
>JASEGW010000274.1 GCA_030017825.1 bacterium
AGGAATTATAGCATTTTTGTAAAATAACTGATTTATTTCGCAGTAAGTCTATTATGTATAAATAATTAAATTTATTATAGCATTTGCTTATTTTTTTTGCAAATACTTTTTAAGGTTAAGCTGTACCCATCAACCAATCCAGACCCATCAACCAATCCAGCAACATCTAAGCAACTTTTTTCATAATTGTTTCATTGTTGCTATAATTTTTATTGGTAAAAAGTATATTTAATTTCTAAATAGGAGTCATATACTTAATCCCTCCGTGTTTACGGAAATAGTTAATAAGTGCTATATACCTTATTTTGGGTAGGGAGTGTTACCGAATAGATTAACAGTTACAGCTTAAGATAATCAAAAAGATGCTGTTTTATATACCAAAGATTAGCAGATTGTCTAATAGAATTACTTCTATCTGGCATATTAGGAAAAAGTGTTGTCCAATGTCTTTTAAAATACTCATAGATTTCTTTATCTGTTTTATAATTAAGATATTCACCAACAATTTCCATAGTAATAACTTCAGAGTCAGAAAGCTTTAGAAGTCTTCCTTTGGTTCTAAGACTACGAAATGGAAAATATTTTTTACAAAAATCATCAACTATTAAACCCTCTGCAAAATAAGAATATTCAACTAAAAGAATAAATATTAACGCCAATATCAAAATTCAATTAACCAATAAAACTAACA
>JASEGW010000275.1 GCA_030017825.1 bacterium
CTAGGAGCTCCCACGACGCAGATTGCGTCGTCCCGTCGCAATCCCCTAGTAATCGGGTCATTTCTTCAATCAGAACTAGACTTACAAGCATGCAAGTCTAGTTCAGCTATAGTCGCAATCCCCTAGTAATCGGGTCATTTCTTCAATCATGAAAGATAAAATGCATCGAGGCAGCGATGACAGGTTATAGTCGCAATCCCCTAGTAATCGGGTCATTTCTTCAATCTGAAAGTAGTGAAGTCACTAACATAGATGGGTCAGTAAAGAAGTCGCAATCCCCTAGTAATCGGGTCATTTCTTCAATCGTAAGAATATAGGAGGATAAAGAAATGAAGGTAAATATAGTCGCAATCCCCTAGTAATCGGGTCATTTCTTCAATCGGAGTTGATTTGGAGAAGGAGGTTGATGGCTTTGTTAGAAGGTCGCAATCCCCTAGTAATCGGGTCATTTCTTCAATCCTACTGCCGTTACAGGGGATGCGGCTCCTGCCGTTACAGGGGGGTCGCAATCCCCTAGTAATCGGGTCATTTCTTCAATCTTACTGAAGTAATAAATAAAGCAGGATTAATAAACTTTTATAAGTCGCAATCCCCTAGTAATCGGGTCATTTCTTCAATCCAGTCTATGTGGCAAGGTATTAGTGTCAAAAGATCTATATGGTCGCAATCCCCTAGTAATC
>JASEGW010000276.1 GCA_030017825.1 bacterium
TCAATCGAAACAAAGGAGAGATGGGAGACCATCCATCTTTCCTTGTCGCAATCCCCTAGTAATCGGGTCATTTCTTCAATCATGATCTCTTTTAGTGATACTGGTTTAACAATTAAACCAGGTCGCAATCCCCTAGTAATCGGGTCATTTCTTCAATCCCATCCATCTCTCCTTTGTTAGCAATATGGACTTTGCCAGTCGCAATCCCCTAGTAATCGGGTCATTTCTTCAATCGGAAGTTATCCCCGCTTCTATCTAATCACAGCCCCAATCAGTCGCAATCCCCTAGTAATCGGGTCATTTCTTCAATCTGAAGACCTGGGGATTACCCCCCCCTATAGTTACTCTGGTCGCAATCCCCTAGTAATCGGGTCATTTCTTCAATCATCCTTTACTACCTTCTCTATTAGGGAGAGTGTAGAAACTAGTCGCAATCCCCTAGTAATCGGGTCATTTCTTCAATCTATTTCTAATCATCTTCCTTTACCTGAGCAGATAGAGGAGTCGCAATCCCCTAGTAATCGGGTCATTTCTTCAATCAAAAGGCGGGGAAGTTATCCCCCGCCTTCATCTGCCAAAGTCGCAATCCCCTAGTAATCGGGTCATTTCTTCAATCAGTTGTTAGAGTTAGAGCAAGACTTGCAGGCC
>JASEGW010000277.1 GCA_030017825.1 bacterium
AGGAATTATAGCATTTTTGTAAAATAACTGATTTATTTCGCAGTAAGTCTATTATCTTAGATACTCCTACCGGAAGTTTTCCTTGGTCAGTTGAAGTAAGAGTAAATTCGCTGTTGTCATTTATTAAGTATTTATCATCTATAGTGGAGGTAATATAAAAAGAAAGTTCTGTTTTAGGAGATGAGTTATCTATTATTATCTTGGTCTCCTTAGTATCTTCTATGTTTTCTGCCTTATCAGTTGAGAAGTATTTAATAGAATGTTCTTTTTCTTCTTCGGAAATGGTTATTATTGCTGGTGACTGGTAACTTGTAACTGGTAGCTGGTTAATACTATATTTGGTTAAATCTACTCCTGATATATTATCACTTGCAGATAAGATATAACTATTAGCAGAAGTTGTGTAATTTTTACCTTCTGCTTGGTAGAAGGGAAATTTAGGAACTAAGATAGTACTTGGTTTAGTTTTATCTATCTTGATATTTGCTAATACTTTTACTTCTTCCTTATTTCCAACTGTATCTATGCTATAATATCTTAAAGTATTAGCAACACTTTCTTTAGTTATTATAGGATAAGCAGAAGAAGATACATCTTTTTCTATATCTTCATTTAAGATATATCTAATATCTTTACTTTCT
>JASEGW010000278.1 GCA_030017825.1 bacterium
CTACTCAACATATTCATTTAGACCATGATAATTGCTTGGAAATAGTAGTAGTAAAGGGAAAACCTAAGGAAGTAGAAAAGCTAACTTTACAATTAAAATCAACAAAAGGGGTAAAATATGGTTCATTAAGTATGGCTACAACTGGCAAGGAATTATTTTAGAATTATTTTTTTTCTAAAACAGTAACACGAATTTGTGATATGTAACATAGTGATATGTGACATAAAAGCATTTTAGATGAAAGATAGCAAATAAGTACACATGCAAAAATAATTAGGTATTGTAGTACACTTAATGAAATACCCAGATCAAATACCGAAAATTTATGCTCAAGTGCTTATCTATTATTTTTACAGTATTTAAAAAAGGAGGATAATGAAGTAATGAAGAAATATTGGTTGATTTTTGGGCTAGGGATAATTTTGATGCTTGGATTGTCTCAAGCTGGGCTTGCCCAAAAAGTTGTGGAATTAGAAGAAATTGTGGTGACAGCTACGAAAGGAGAAAAAAAGATAAAAGATTCACCCGCGGCTGTGGCGATAATAACTTCAGAAGATATAGAAAAGTATAAGATTAATTATGCTGATGAAGCATTAAAAATTGTATCTGGATGCGTAACTCGCAGAAGCAAAGGATTAAT
>JASEGW010000279.1 GCA_030017825.1 bacterium
TATACTATTAAATCATTGTTAGGGATAGAAAAATATAAAGTAACGAAAATAATATCCAGGGATGAGGTCGAAATACATATTCAAGTTGAGCCATATAAAAGAAGCGGCTGCCATTGCCCCAACTGCAAAGAAATACATAAAAAAGGCAAGCATAGCTCTCAAACAGTTGTAGCAGAAGATAAAAGATTAGGCGATTTAAGAGTTTATTTACATGTAGTAAAAAGGAAGTGTTATTGCCCTAAAGACGGGAGAATATATAACGAAGAAATATCCTGGCTTAATAAATGGTCTAGATTTACAACCAGATTTTCTAAAGAAGTCAATCGTCTTACAGCAATAACAACAAACCAAGAAGCAGGCTGGTTTTTAGGATTAAATGACGAAGTTATATATTGTATGGATAAAGAAATCTTAGAAAATCTTTTTGAAGAAAGATTAATACCCACACCAGCGTCATTAAATATCAGTGTGGATGAAGTAGCTTGGAAGAAACGACATCGTTATTTGACCAATGTTATTGACACTGATGAAAAAGTAGTTATCTGGAATGCTATAGCACCTATTAATCATAATTTGACATAGAGCAAATTGATTTAACTATGAACG
>JASEGW010000027.1:0-14683 GCA_030017825.1 bacterium
TTAATGCTCAAAAATATTAATCCTTAAACTTATATTTAAATCGAACTCAGGTTAAAATATATTGTAAATTAGAGATTAAAATTTAAAAATCTTTAAATTTTATACTATAGCTTTACAATCAGGGTATCCACTCTTGCGGATTGCTTAAATTTTTAGTTTTTAGATATTTTATAAAATTCACAGGGTAATTTCTAACAATTGATTTCTGCAAAAATTTTCTTTACATTTTACCGCTGTTTAGATATTCTTGCCATGTTATATAATTATTAAGATGTATAGTTTTTAAAAAAGTGAGTTTGAGATGAGAAAAGTATTAAGTCTAATAGTGTGTTTAATTTTTATAATTACTTTTTTGGATTTAGGGTACAGCTCTAGTGTTGGAAGCACAGGAGCTAATTTCTTAAAAATAGGGGTAAGCTCTAAAGCTGAAGCTATGGGAGATACCTATGTTGCTTTAGCAGATGATGCTTATGCTATTTTTTGGAATCCAGGTGGCTTAGGAAATATAAAATATACTGAGATTACTACTACGTATAACAAATATTTGGAAGGAATTAGCCATGGATTTATTGCTTTTGTGTACCCAACTCGGTATGCTGGTGTATATGGAGGGAGTATAATATATTTAATGTCGGGTGATATTGAAGAAACAGAGGTTAATTCAACAGGGGGCTATAAATATGATGGCAAGTCTTTTAGCACCTATGAATATTGCTTTGCAGGCTCTTATGGTTATAGGTTTAATAGAAAAGTTTCTGCTGGTTGTAATGTTAAACTTATTCAAGGTAAATTAGCTGATTATTCTTCTAGTATTGCTTTTGGATTAGATATAGGTGTTGTGTGTTCTCCTTGGGAAATGTTTAATTTAGGCTTGAGCGTGCAAAACATAGGAACAAAAATAAGATATGATAAAAAAGATTTTGGATTACCTTTTGCAGTGAGACTAGGAACAGCTTTTAGATTATTGGATGATAGGTTAATTTTAGTCTTAGATATTAATAAGCCTAACGATAATGAAGTAAATGCACATGCTGGCATAGAATGTACTTTGTTAGAAGTATTTTCATTGCGTGCTGGGTATCAAGTTGGAAGTAAAGATGATTTATGGAATTATTCTGTGGGATTTGGGGTGAAATTGAAAGGATTATATTTTGATTATGCTTTTAAACCTGCAGAAGATTTTAGTAGCACTCATAAAATATCTGTAGGATATAAATTTGGTGGAGTAATGGACGAGGATGAGGTGATTGATTATAACGGAATGAGAAAAAAGGAAGAATACATTAGAGAAAAAGAAGAAAAGAGGAAACTTAAGCAAAGAAAAAAAATGAAGATCAAGAAAAAAGATATAGATTTTTACGAGGGGGGATATGAGGAAGAATACAAACCTAGAAAAATGGAAAAAGATGAAGACTCTCAAGAAGAATATTATGATTATAAATATGAAGAAGATGATTTTTATGAGTATATGGAAAAAGATTTAAAGTAACCTGAGTTCGACATAAGAGTATATTCCTTTATTTTAAGTTTAAGGATTAAAATTTTTGAGCCTTAATCTTATACTTAAATCGAACTCAGGTATATTAATTAGGAAATAAATATATGCGCATGACTTCATTATTTACAGCAACTTTACATGAAGATCCTACTACGGCAGATTTAATTAGTCACAAACTAATGCTGCGAGCTGGATTAATTAAAGCTTTAGCCTCTGGGGTTTACACTCATCTTCCCTTAGGGAATAGAGTAATTCAAAAAATATGTAAGATTGTGCGAGAAGAGTTGGACAAAATAGGGGGCCAAGAAGTAATTCTTCCTATATTACATCCAGCTGAAATATGGCAAGAGACCAATCGTTGGGATGAATATGGGGAAGAAATGTTTAAACTTACTGACCGTAAAAAAAGATATTTTGGATTGGGCCCTACTCATGAAGAAATAATTACTGATTTAATAAGAAAAGAAGTAAAATCTTATCGCCAACTACCTATAATGCTGTATCAAATTCAAACGAAATTTAGAGATGAAATAAGGCCTCGATTTGGAGTTATGAGAGCTAGAGAGTTTATCATGAAAGATGCTTACAGTTTTCATATAAGTAATGAAGACTTAGATTGCTGGTATAAAAAACTGTATCAAGCTTATAGCAATATTTTTACTCGTTGTGGATTTAACTATATTGTGGTAGAAGCTGACCCTGGTCTCATTGGAGGTTCAATGTCTCATGAGTTTATGGTTGTTTCCGACTCTGGAGAAGAGCCTTTGGTTATTTGCAAGAGTTGTGGTTATTCTGACCACATAGATCAAGCTATTTCATTAACCAATACTGACCAAAAGATGGAAGAAGAAAAAGAGTTGCTATTAATAGAAACTCCTAATTTAAGAACTGTGCAAGAAGTATCAAATTTTTTAAAGGTAGAGCCTTCTAAATTAGTAAAAACACTTATTTATGAAACTAATGGCGAGTATATAGCTGTTCTTATTTCTGGAGATGAGGAACTTAATGAGAAAAAATTACAAAAAATTATAGGCAGGGAAAATTTAACTTTAGCAAGCAAGGAGGCTATTAAGAAGATAACTAAAGCTCCTGTAGGTTATGCTGGTCCTGTAGGTTTAAAAGATATAAGGATAATTGCTGATAATTTGATTAAAGATAAAGTTAATATGGTAGTGGGAGCCAATAAAGCCGATGCTCATTATATTAATACTAATATTTATCGGGATTTTAAAGTGGAGAATTTTTATGATTTAAAAAGAGCTAAGGAAGGTGATAATTGTATTAAATGTAATCAGAAATTACAATTTTGCAGAGGTATTGAAGTTGGACACATATTTAAGTTAGGTAAAAAGTATAGTCAGGCTATGAAAGCTACTTATCGTGACGAGAATGGTCAAGAGAAAGTTATTATTATGGGGTGTTACGGAATTGGAATTACCAGAATGGTAGCTGCAGCTATTGAACAGAATCACGATAAAGATGGTATTATCTGGCCAAAGGCTATTGCTCCTTATCAAATATTAGTGCTACCGGTGAATGTTACTGATCCTGAAGTATCTGCTATGGCAGACGAGATATATAATTGTCTAATTGATAAAGGATTAGAAATTTTAATTGATGATCGTAACGAGAGTCCAGGTAGAAAATTTAAAGATGCAGATCTAATAGGTCTTCCAGTGAGGATTACTATTGGAAACAAAGCCAAAGAAAATAAAAAATATGAAGTGATATCAAGGAATAGTAAAGAGAAAAGATTTTTAAGCAAAAAAGAGCTATTAAAAGAAATGCATCTAATGTTCAGTTGACTTTTTAGTTGCTTGTTTAAGTTTTAGTTTTCATATTCACATAAAAACAGATAAAGGTAATGTAAAATAAAGGTAAATATTGACTTAACTCCAAAAAATTGGTATACTTTAAGCAAGCTATTAAATAATTTCTATAATAAGCTACTTGATTTCTTATTTCCAAGTTATTGTGAAATTTGCAACCAAAGGCTTCAAAACGAAAAATATATTTGCCAAAAGTGTCTTAAAAAGGTTAAATATATTAATAGTAATACTTGTAGCTTGTGTGGTAAAGAATTTAATTTACCAGTATCTTCTCTTTGTAAAGATTGTAAAAACAATAAAAGATATTTTAAAGAAGCAAGGGCAATAGGTAGATATGAAGGAGTGTTAAAGGATTATATACACTTATTAAAATACTGCAATAAACCTTATTTAAAAGTATTATTTCCAGATATTGTGAAGGATTATGCCAAGTGGATAAAAAATTACCAGTTTGATTATATTATGCCCATACCTTTGCATCCTAAAAAATTAAGGAAAAGAGGATATAACCAAGCAGAATTATTTGCTAAATATTTAAGCAAAGCTTATAAAATAGAATATTATAAAGATAATTTAACAAGAAAAAAGGAAACCTTGCCTCAGATTAACTTAGATAAAAAAGAGCGTTTAAGGAATGTAAAAAGTAGCTTTATTGTTAAATATAAAGAAAAAGTAAAAGATAAAAGTATTTTATTAATAGATGATGTATATACAACTGGTGCTACGGTGAATGAATGTAGCAAAGAGTTAAAAGAATCAGGGGTAAAAAAAATTATAGTATTAACCTTGGCGAGGAGCTAGAAGTTATGAATTTAATGAATTGTACTAAATGCAAAAAATTATTTGTGAGCATTGGTCGTTCTATATGTCCAGAGTGTGTTGAGAAAGAGAGAGAAGAGTTTGATGTTGTAAGAAAATATCTATCCGAAAATCCTCATTCTACTGTTTCTCAAGTTGCAGTAGCTACTGGAGTAACAGAAAATACTATAATAAATTTAGTTAAAAAAGGTTCTCTTGTAACCAATGAAGCCATTATTGTTTATGGTTGTGAAATATGTGGTAGGCCTATTCATTCTGGAAAAGTCTGTAATAACTGTAAAGAAAAATTAACTACTGAACTAAAAGAGAGTTTGAGTCGTTCTGCCTTAGAGGCAAAAAGGAAGGAGGTAAAGGATTTAGCTACTAAATATATGAAAGAAAGAAGAAAGAAATAGAGAGTTTACGAAATTAAGTTTTTATAATTATTTGCCGATATAAAAGACAGAGGTGAATAATTATGAAGCAGGAACAACTCTCAAAAGAAGAAGATTGTTTTAAGAAGTTGTTATTTCTTTCTCGGAAAAAAAGTAAAAATTTAATATGCAAAGATATTAACGATCTCCTGCCAATTATCAAGGAAGAAGAAGAGCTCATAGAAAAAATAGTGGCCAGTAAAGATGCAATGGCCCTAAACAAAGACAATAAAAACTTTAATTCTATTGTCTTGGAGCTTAAAGATATAAATCAAAAAAATAAAGAATTGGTAGTTAGATCGTTATTTTTTTTGGAAGATTGTTTTAAGTTTTTTGCTTCTTTTGAAGATAAATGTACTTATGGAAAAAGACGGCAAGATAAGTCTATGTTGTTTAATCAAGTAACCTAATGTATAGAAACTTAGAGTTTTTGATATTTTTTAAATGTATTGATAATACTTCAGATATTTAACTTAATAATTTTTTAATAATCTTGTAACTATTCAGCAATGTTCAATGTAACAACATATTTCCTTAGTGCGAAGTTTATGCTGAATAGTTACAATAATTTTATTTTTGAATAATTAAAAATAAAATTATTAAGATTTAATAAGATTTAATATACCATTTGAGCTTTGAACATTAACATATAATTTTATATTTTATACTTTTAGGTAGGTGATAATATGCCTTCCTTATTTATGGGAATTGAAATAGGAGCTCGTAGCATAGCTGCTCATCAGTTAGCTCTGAATACAACTAGTCATAATATAGCTAATGCTAATAACCGAGATTATTCTCGGCAAAGAGTAAATTTAGTAACTACAAATCCTTTTTATTATTCTTCTATGCAGTCTCCTTCTGTTCCGGCTCAGATTGGAACTGGGGTGCATGTTTCTTCTATCGAAAGAGCTTTTGATGATTTTGTAAATGATCGGCTAAATCAAGAAGACCAAAAATTAGGCTATTGGAAATCTAAAGAGGATAAGCTGCATCGAATGGAATTGATCTTTAACGAACCTTCTAATATCAATATTCGTAGTTTATTTGATCAATTTATGAGTTCTTTGCAGGACTTAGCCAATCAACCTGAGTTTAGAGCAGCTAGATCTACAGTAAAAGAAAAAGCTGATGCTTTGGTTGGTTTTATCAGGAATACTTATCGACAATTACAAGACCTTCAGTATAGCATTAATAATGAAGTAAAAGATAGAATAGAGAAGATAAATGTATTATCTATTCAAATTGCCGATCTTACTGGTTGTATTGAAGCTGCAGAAGCTAAAGAAGAGAATCCTAATGATTTATTAGACAGAAGAGATAAACTGATTAATGAATTGTGTGAAATTGCTGATGTTAAAGTGGCTAAGACTGATCCTGATGATTTTAAAGTAAGCTTAGGAGGTTTAGTTCTTACTCAAGGGTCAAATTATTTTTTACTGGATACTAAGCCAGATCCAGAAAGATATGGTATGGTGGAGGTAATCTGGAAAGATAGTCAAGAGTCGGCAATTATTTCTAGCGGAGGAATAAAAGGGTTACTTGAAATCAGAGATGAGAATATTATAGACCATATGGCTAAATTAGATGAATTGGTTATTACTTTAGTAGATAAATTTAACGAAATTCATCGCAGCGGCTTTGGATTAGATAATTCCACAAATGTTAATTTTTTTGAACCTTTGCGCCTTCAAGAAAAAGATGAAATATTTAAAATTAGCGGCAAAATAGATGGTTATAATGGTTATGTTCATAGCTTAGTACATACTTTAAATGATACTGTAAATAACCCTTATCTTAATGATGCTAATTATAATCCTGCCCCTATTGCTAGTGGTGCTATTGTAATAAATGGAAAGAAGATTGTTTATGATATCAGTAAAGATAGCATAAATGATGTTGTAGAAAGAATCAATAAAGCTAATACTGGAGTTGTAGCTTCTATTAATCCAGCTCATAGACTTACCTTAACAGCTTCAGTAGCTAAAGATTACAAAATTGAAGAATTAAGAGATGTTGATGGGGGTAATTTATTTCGTAAATTAGGAATAGTGGATGGGACAAATGTAGGTTACCCGCCTTTTTCTAATGTGCTTGGAGATGTTACTCGGGTACCCTATAAAGGTGCTGCTTCTGTAATTGATATTTCTTCTGACGTTAAGAAGAATTTAAATGTGATTGCTACGGCTAAAGGTATAGATAATTCTTCTCCTTTAGATGGAGTGGCTGATGTTAGCAAAGGAGCAGGTAATAATGAAAATGTGTTAGGGATGGTTAATCTCTCTAAGGGATATTTTTTGGATGGCGGTAAAGCTACTTTTTCTGACTTTATGCAATCTATTATTTCTAAGGTGGGAGTTGATAGCTCAGAAGCTAAAAATATTGCAGAAAACCAGAGACTATATGTAGAAAATATAGAACTTTTAAAGGATTCTATTTCTGGTGTTTCTTTAGATGAAGAGATGATAAATATGATAAAATATCAACATGGTTATACTGCTGCAGCTAGGGTAATTTCCACTATGGATACTTTAATACAAACTGTCATTAATTTAGGAAGATAGAATATAAGAGTCAGCCACGAAGGCACACAAAGATTGCCATACAATTACGCAGATTAAAGCTAACTTACAGGATAAAACCAAAGTAATCTGTGTTGTAATCTGTATTTTTCTTTCTTCGTGTCTTAGCGTCCTGAATACTTATAAGATTTTAAAATTAAAAGAAGGTGAAATTATGTTAAGAGTTTCTAATCGGACTTTATCTGATACAGTAATGGCAAATCTTAGAAAAAATTTACAAAGTATGGAAAAATTGCATTATCAATTATCTTCTGGAAAAAAAGTGCGTATTCCTTCTGATGATCCCATAGCTACCGTAACTTCTATGCGAGCCAAAACCTTAATATCTGAATGCGAACAATATGATCGAAATATTAATGACGGAGAAATTTGGGTTAATACAGCAGATCGAGTTTTAGATGATATGGGAAATATGTTTCATCGTGTTAGAGCGCTTACGGTCCAAGGAGCCAATGATATTCTAAATCAAGACGATCGGGATGCTGTAGCTTTGGAGATAAATCAAATAGTAGAAGAAGCTGTAAGATTAGCCAATACTAATTTTGCTGGACGTTATATATTCTCGGGTACTTTAACCCAAACTAAGTCTTTTCTATGTAAGACGGGTGAGGAAACTGGCAATCAAAATTTAACCCATAAAAATGGCACGGTGCGCACAGGTATAAACAGGACAAATATCGTTAAAGTAGAATATCAAGGAAATCAAGAAGCTGTTTATCGAGAAATTGGTGCTGGAGTTACAATTCAGATTAATGTAGCTGGAGATGATGTATTTTCAGCTACTACCCATCGTGTTACTATGGGTTCTACGAAAACTAGTCCCACTGATCCGCTGAACTATGGAACGGGTGTTATTAGAATTAATGGAAAAGAGATATTTTATGAAAATAATTCTTCTTTAAATAATATTCGAGATAAGATAAATGCAGCTAAGGTAGGCATAACAGCAAGCGTGATTCAAGATGGACCAAACTTTCGTCTTTCTTTACTTAGTGACCGGCCAGCAGAAATATGGATGGAAGATGTAGGTGCAGGTAATTTGCTAAGTAGTTTACAATTTGTTAATGGAACACAATCTCCCCCCAACAATATTCATACTAATGCTACTATCGAGAGAATAGATTTATTTCAAGCAATTATAAACATTAGAGATGATTTATATAAAGGTGAGGGAGAAAAACTTTCCACCACTGATTTAAAAAATTTAGATAATGCTTTAAATAACTTTTTAGGATGGCGGGCTCAACAGGGAGCTAAGATTAATCGCATGGAAACTGCTACTGATTTTAATGAAGACACTATTATTTACACTAAGGATTTAGAAAGTAAAGCTGAAGGAGTGGATGTAGCTGAGGTAATTATGAATTTAAAGATTCAAGAGACAGCTCAGCGATCATCTTTAGCTTCTGGAGCAAGGTTGATTCAACCTAGTCTAATAGATTTTCTAAGATAACCTGAGTTTGACATAAGAATATGTTCCTTTATTTTAAGTTTAAATCGAACTCAGGTTAATATAGTAAACATTGATAAATAAAGATAAAAAATCTATAAATATCAATGCTAAATGTATATAAAATATTCCTTGACAATAAATAAAGATTACTTTAGAATACCTTATAGTTAGTTATGTGAGGAGGTTTTTGTGGGTTTGAAACTTAAGAGTAAGCCTTTTGGAGAAATAGAGATTGAAAATCCAGTAATTATTGAAATTAAAGATGGAATCATAGGATTTGAGGCTAAAAAGAAATATGTACTTTTAGACTCTAAAGAAGAAGGTATTTTTAAGTGGATGCAATCTATTGATGATCAAGAGTTGGCTTTTATTGTGATTTCTCCAGAAGTTTTTCATCCTAACTATAAATTGGAAGCTAGTGAGGAGGATTTAAGATCTATTGGACTGGAGAGCTCAGAAGAGGTAGTATATTTAGCCATTGTTGTGGTTCCAGAAGATCCTTCTAAAATGAGTGCAAATCTTCAAGCTCCTATTGTAATTAACCCAAAGACTTTTCTTGCTAAACAGATAATTTCTACCAATCCTCAATATACAGTAAGGCATTATATTCTTGATGAAATGCAAGATAATGTTTCTCAACAAGAAAAAGCAGTTAATCAGAAATAAGGAGAATATTAATTAAATATGCTAGTTTTAGCACGAAAACGGGATCAAAGTATTATGATTGGGGATGATGTAGAGATAGTTATAGTAGATATTTATGGCGACCAAGTTAAATTAGGAGTTAATGCACCGCGGCATATTGCTGTGCATAGAAGAGAAGTTTATGAAGAGGTGCAGAAAGAAAATATTAGGGCTGCCGAAGCTAAAACTAAAGAAATTGGCAAATTAGATTTATTATTAAAGAAAAAACTAAATAAAAAGAAATAAATAGATTAAAATGACTGTCTGATATAAATATTTAGCTGTATTTTGCTAAAAAGATTAAATATAAGCTAAAATATACCTAAATATTTTTAAAGTTTTTGCCGATATATAGTAAAGAGATAAAATTTAATAATTAAAAAAAGGGGAGGGAAATACAAGGATGTAAAAAAAGTCCATGGAGGACTTAAGTAGGAATAAGAAATTTCAAGGCTTATTACCAAAAGACATCTTTGTGTAATAAGCCTTTTTTATTGCTTATGAATGAGAAACCGGAGGTGAGAAATGAAAAAAGATATTGATTCCAAGTTAGTAAAATATGGATGAATGAATCTAAAAAAATACCAACCATAAATTTGAGGAGTAAACCTTATTAAAAATCTCTTAGATCAGGGAGGATTTAAGAACAAATCAAGGAGGATTAATAATCATGAGAATAATGCATAACATTAGTTCCTTAATTGCCCGCCGAAATTTGGAAAATAGCAACCATTTACTTTTAAAAAACTTAGAAAAATTATCTTCTGGATATCGTATTAATCGCGCATCTGACGATGCTGCTGGATTAGCAATTTCTGAAAAATTTAGAACTCAAGTTGCAGGATTAGAACAAGCTATAAAGAATACTCGAGATGGTATTTCTCTTATTCAAACAGCAGAAGGTGCTTTAACCGAAATCCAAATGATGGTTCAGCGTATGCGGGTATTAGCTGTTCAATGCGCTAACGAAACATATACCTCAACTGATCGCAGTCAGGCACAAGTGGAAGTAAAGCAATTAATTGAAGAAATAGATCGCATGGCGTCTGCTGTACAATTTAATACTAAACAGCTATTTAAAGGTCATTTTGACCCTGATACAAAAATAGATGGTAAAGATGGGGAACCTCTTAGACTTCATATTGGAGCCAATAAAGATGAAATTCTAAGAATTACCATTAAACGATTTACAGCTAGTGGGTTAAATATTCTTAATCAAAGCATTTCTACTATGATGAAAGCAGAAAGTGCCATAACAAGATTTCAAAGTGCTATTAATCTAATCTCTATTCAAAGAGCAAATTTTGGTGCTTATGAAAATAGATTAGACCATATTATAAATGGATTAGGAATTGCATATGAAAATATGTCAGCTAGCGAATCTCGTATCAAAGACTTAGATATGGCTATGGAAATGTCTGATTTTACTAAAAATCAAATATTGGCTCAAGCAGGAACAGCAATGCTAGCTCAATCTAATTCTCAGCCTCAAATGGTTCTTCAGCTTTTAGGCGGATAATTAATTTATAGGAGGACTACATAAATAATATATAATCGTATGAAAAATTATTCAAAAAGCCAGGGGGAATAGTATTATAAATAAGATATACAAATAAGTATATAAAAGTTAAAGAAGTTATTTATTCTAATTCCTGAATTCTAAATTCTGATTACCTGAAAATTTGCATAATATTTCCCCTGGCTGCAAAATAGTAATCACCTGAAAAAACAGTAATAAAATTTAGCTGCTGATACTGAGTATTAACAGCCTTACAAAAAACCCTCCTTAATACTTAGTGTTGGCCGCTAAATCAAGCTTAGATAATTTATAACTGTATAACTGATATTTAATGGCCATAAATATTTGGTTATTTGGTTATAAGAAATTCTAGCAAATAAAATGGAAAGGCCAACTATTTTACAGCTTGGATTAGGATTTTATCTAAGAAAAACCCTTTATATTTCATATATTTCATAATTTATACTCAAATAAAAAATATTATTAGTAATATATAAGCATTATAAGCATATGAATTAGGAATAATAAAGATAAAGGGGCGGTTGTAGCGACCATAATTTTGTAGCAAGATACTTTCAGAGTAGGGAGATTCTGAAAGAAGATTATCAAGGAGGGTTAAGAATATGAGAATCATGCAAAATATAACCGCCTATACCGCTCATAGGCATTTTGGAAACACTAATAATCGTGTTGGTAAAAATCTAGAAAAATTATCTTCAGGATATCGGATTAACCGAGCTGCTGACGATGCCGCAGGTTTGGCAGTGTCCGAAAAGATGAGAACTCAGGTAAATGGTTTGTCTCAAGCTCGTAGGAATGCATTAGATGGAGTATCACTCATTCAGACTGCAGAAGCAGCTATGCATGAAATGCATACTATGCTTCAAAGAATGAGAACATTGGCTGTGCAAACTTCTAACGGGACTTATACTAGTAAAGATAGGTCATTAGTTCAGACTGAAATAAGTCAATTAATTGATGAAATTGATCGCTTATCAAGTGCCACCCAATTTAACGAATTAAATGTATTAAAACTAAGTTCAAGCATTAGATTCCATATTGGAGCAAATAAAGACGAAATAATGTCAGTTAATATTGGGGTCATAGGAGCTAGTGAAATAGGGATAAAGAAAAGTGGTGTTAAATTATCTATTTCCACTATTACTAAGGCAGAAAGTGCAATTGCAGTATTAACTAGTAGTATAAATACTATATCTACTAAAAGAGCATTACTTGGAGCATTGCAAAATAGATTAGATCATACTTTAAATGCCTTAGGTATTGCCCATGAAAACATGGCTGCTAGTGAAGCTAGGATAAAAGACCTTGATATGGCCGAAGAAATGATGGATTTCACTAAGAATCAAATATTAATGCAAGCTGGAACTTCCATGTTAGCTCAGGCAAATCAGGTACCTCAGAGTGTATTAGCTCTATTAGGATAATAAATAATTGAGGGGAAGAGTTCCTTCCCCTCACCTTTAAAAACAGAAGTCAGAAGATAGAGAACAAATAGTAGCGTAAGATCATAAATCTGACATATTATTACCAAAAGAAAGGAGGTGAAGAAGAGTTTTAGTAGTTTGAAGTATTCATTATAAAGATTGATGCCTATTTCAAGCTACTAAAACTAAATTTAGTTACCAGAAAGTTTTATCTTAAGTCTGGCCAAAATTTAAGATAAATTCCCAAAGGAGCATTTTAAGGTATGAATGGTAATCTGGCCAATTACTAAAAAGTACTTAAAATGTTAAAAACTATTATTTAGATAACTCCAGAGTAATTATAATGTCAATACTAGTAAGATATTATTTTAACAAAGGATAAATCTAGTAGCTTAAGGAGAAAACCTTATAAAAAGCCTTAAAGGATTGGGGCTCTCTTTTGGCAGGGGGGGGCTTAAAGAGAAACTAATAAATTTCAGGGAGGATCAATGATATGAGAATAATGCAAAACATCACGGCTTATACTGCTCATCGTAATTTCACTAACACAGGAAATAATATGAGCAAAAACTTGGAGAAATTATCTTCAGGTTATAGGATTAACCGAGCTGCTGACGACGCCGCAGGCTTGGCAGTATCCGAAAAAATGAGAACTCAGGTAAATGGTCTAAATCAGGCTAAAAGAAATGCCCAAGATGGTATTTCCTTGGTGCAAACCGCAGAAGCTGGTATGCACGAGATTCATTCTATGTTGCAACGTATGAGAACTTTAGCAGTCCAGACTTCTAATGGTACCTACACTAGCACAGATAGAAAATTAGTGCAGGCTGAAGTAGCTCAACTATTACAGGAAATTGATCGCTTAGCAAGCGCTACTCAATTTAATGAATTGCAAGTACTAAAAACTAGTGGAAGCGTAAGATTTCATGTAGGAGCTAATAAAGATGAAATCTTAGCAGCTACTATGCAGAAAGTTGGCGTATCTGAACTTAAGATTAAAGGTATGACTATTTCTACGGTAGCCAAAGCAGAAGTTGCGATTGCCTCACTAACTAGTGCTATTAATAGGATTTCTACTCAGAGATCTGATTTAGGTGCTATTCAAAACCGCTTAGATCATACTCTAAATGCTATTGGTATTGCCAGTGAAAACATGGCTGCTAGTGAAGCAAGAATAAGAGACCTTGATATGGCTCAAGAAATGATGGGATTCACTAAGAATCAAATCTTACTACAAGCAGGAACATCTATGCTATCTCAAGCCAATCAAATGCCTCAAAATGTACTTGGTTTACTTGGCTAAAACGAATAGTAAAAGGGGAAGCTTGTCTTCCCCTTTTAGTTTAAGTTTCAGGAATTTCCTTTTTTGTCTTGTCTTGAAGTGCAAAGAGATTTTATAGAAACACTATCTTTGCTTATGCGATTTACGAAGATAAAGCTTTGCATTATGGAGAAAAATTCTTATACAGAAAGATAACTAATATTGTTTAAAAATACTATAAGAAAAGAAGATAGAAGTAAAAAGTGAGAAGCAAGAAAGAAAAAGGTAAATATAGCATATAGTTTCTTACTTCTTAACTTAAAGATACCTGAGTTCGACATAAGAATATGTTCCTTTATTTTACAGTTTAAGGATTAAAATTTCAATTAATGCTCAAAAATATTAATCTTTAAACTTATATTTAAATCAAACTCAGGTTAAAGATATTTTTCTGCGATCTATATGATTTGTTAATTCATGAAAAATAATAGTAAATATACTAAATTAAGTTAATAATAGTAGGTATTAGAAGATAGAAGACAATATATAGCTTAAATAGATGTTTATTGGGTTTAATGAATCTTATACATATGCCGATAAAGATAAAAGAGACAAGATATCTTACCTTAGGCAAGGGAGGGACTTAAGGTGGCAAATTGTAAATCAAGGAAGAAACTAAAAAGGCTTATTAAACATGATACTTATGTCATATTTAATAAGTCTTTTTTTATTTTATAGTAGATTTTGCCTTCATCCTGAACTTAAGAGATTGAGTTTAAGATAAAAGCAAAAAGCTTTTAGAAAGTTATAATTTTAGATAAGTTTGGCCAATTTACTCTAAAATTAAGAATCTCTTTTTTAAAGAATCTTTAAGTAAGGCGCCAACTAATAGATTTAAGAAAAGAAGAATTCTAAAAGCATAAAGCTTAGGTTCTATGAGATACAAATTTAGAACCAACCTTAAGGTAAGGAGTACTTTGAGGGTAAGTTTAAAACAGGGAGGAAATTAACGTGAGAATAATGCAAAATATCACCGCTTATGCTGCTCACCGCAACATGGGCAACACCAACGATGGTGTAGCTAAAAACTTGGAGAAATTATCTTCAGGCTATAGGATCAACCGAGCTGGAGATGACGCTGCTGGCTTGGCAGTATCCGAAAAAATGAGAACTCAGGTAA
>JASEGW010000027.1:14692-15065 GCA_030017825.1 bacterium
AAGCTGGTATGCATGAAATTCATTCTATGCTACAAAGAACGAGAACTCTTGCTGTCCAAGCTTCTAACGCCACATACACCAGTACCGACCGATCCTTAATGCAGACAGAAGTAACACAATTAAGCACAGAAATTAACCGATTAGCAAGCACCACTCAGTTTAATGAAAAGAATGTTTTAAAATCGGGTGAAACACTGGCTTTCCACGTTGGAGCAAATAAGGACGAGACATTAACTACTACGATTTCGAAAGTAGGCACTTCTGAACTTGGCATTAAAGGTCTTTCTATTTCCACGATAGCCAAAGCAGAAATGTCAATTGCATCACTATCTACTGCTATCAATACACTTTCAAGACAACGCTCCGACTTAGG
>JASEGW010000280.1 GCA_030017825.1 bacterium
TAGACTCTTTGTCTCAGGTTCTGATAGGTCTTGTGACAAATGGCACAGGGACTACCTGATAGAAAATGTAGAGACCCTTTCTTTACATCACCTTTATCGGGCCATGGCCTTTATTGGCGAAGTGATAACAGATCAGAGGGATGCAACACCTTTTACCCCCAGATGCACCAAAGATCTTATCGAAGAGGGTATGTTCTTTGAACGCCGTGATCTGTTTAGTGGCCTTGATCTGGTATTCTTTGATACCACCTCTATCTATTTTGAGGGAGCCGGGGGAGAAACCATCGGGCAAATGGGTCATAGCAAGGATCACCGTAAAGATCTAAACCAGATGGTTGTAGGTACGGTAATAGATGAGAATGGTAATCCTATTTGTTGTGAGATGTGGCCCGGTAATACTGCCGATGTTACGGCATTGATCCCGACGATAGACCGTGTTAGAGGGCGTTTCCATATAAACCAGTTCTGTATTGTTGCCGACCGTGGTATGATCAGCGCCAAGACCATGGCGGCCCTGGAGGACACTAAGAGGGTGTGTGAAAAGTCTCAAGGTGTTGCATCTTCTGTTCGATAATACT
>JASEGW010000281.1 GCA_030017825.1 bacterium
CGCAATCCCCTAGTAATCGGGTCATTTCTTCAATCTTTGGAGGTTGTTATGAATAAAAAAGTTAAAAAAGAGAAGTCGCAATCCCCTAGTAATCGGGTCATTTCTTCAATCTCATGGGATTAAGTCTTATACTACCTTCTCTATTAGGTCGCAATCCCCTAGTAATCGGGTCATTTCTTCAATCTGAAATTGAAGTATTCTTTAAGATAGTCATGATTATAGGTCGCAATCCCCTAGTAATCGGGTCATTTCTTCAATCAGGGGATGCTGTAGTGGATGTAGTAGGGGATGCTGTAGTGGGTCGCAATCCCCTAGTAATCGGGTCATTTCTTCAATCACAATTAAACCAGTTTTTAAGGGTATCAATAAAACCGATTGTCGCAATCCCCTAGTAATCGGGTCATTTCTTCAATCACTGTCAAGGCTGCTTCGATTGGAGGTTTGATAGTTGGTCGCAATCCCCTAGTAATCGGGTCATTTCTTCAATCAAAAAAAGGGGGAAGTTATATACTTCCCTTTTGTTGAGTCGCAATCCCCTAGTAATCGGGTCATTTCTTCAATCCGTAAAAACGGC
>JASEGW010000282.1 GCA_030017825.1 bacterium
GTTTCGATTGAAGAAATGACCCGATTACTAGGGGATTGCGACCATCTCATTAACGAAGGAAAGATGGATGGTCTCCCACCTGATTGAAGAAATGACCCGATTACTAGGGGATTGCGACGTACGGAAACGATACCGTTTCCGTATAATTTTTGCAATTCGATTGAAGAAATGACCCGATTACTAGGGGATTGCGACTCAATTTATCCATCCTTTTTAAAATTACTTCTTTAATACGATTGAAGAAATGACCCGATTACTAGGGGATTGCGACAATTCTTTGGTTTCTTTTATTAAAGAATTGATTTTTTGATTGAAGAAATGACCCGATTACTAGGGGATTGCGACTATTATTGCCGTACTTTTTCTGGAGCTCCCTCACTCCGATTGAAGAAATGACCCGATTACTAGGGGATTGCGACATTTTTTTCATAACTTCCTCCTTTAATTTTATTTCCTGATTGAAGAAATGACCCGATTACTAGGGGATTGCGACGGGAGTAGTGCTCCCATAATTCTAATGCCGTTTTTACGGATTGAAGAAATGACCCGATTACTAGGGGATTGCGACTCAAC
>JASEGW010000283.1 GCA_030017825.1 bacterium
ACTTCCCCGCTTTTTTTGTTTTAAATAGTAGTCGCAATCCCCTAGTAATCGGGTCATTTCTTCAATCCTGAAGTTAGTCTATATTCATTGACTTCTGAAGTTTTAAAGTCGCAATCCCCTAGTAATCGGGTCATTTCTTCAATCCTCTCGATGAGATCGTAACCTATTTAAAAACTCTGCCGGTCGCAATCCCCTAGTAATCGGGTCATTTCTTCAATCCTCATGGGATTAAGTCTTATACTACCTTCTCCATTAGGGGTCGCAATCCCCTAGTAATCGGGTCATTTCTTCAATCGGTGGGAGACCATCCATCTCTCCTTTGTTAGCAATATGGACGTCGCAATCCCCTAGTAATCGGGTCATTTCTTCAATCCCCAAAACAGCTCTTCTAATAGTTTACTATTAAAAGAGTCGCAATCCCCTAGTAATCGGGTCATTTCTTCAATCGAGATCGTAGACTTTTTAAAAACTCTGCCGCAAATGGCAGTCGCAATCCCCTAGTAATCGGGTCATTTCTTCAATCTCATAACTTTCTCGTCCAGCAATAC
>JASEGW010000284.1 GCA_030017825.1 bacterium
CCCAAAAAAGCCATTTTTTACCTATTTTTGATGGAAAACTGGTAAAGTTGGGTTAAAAGAATTGGGAATCACTATCATACCAGCCAATTCACCCCAGTCAAAAGGGAGGATTGAGGTTGCCTTTAGGTTCTTTCAAGATAGGCTGATAAAAGAGATGAGATTGGCTGGTATCAAAGACTATGATGAGGCCAACAGGTTTCTCCTTGATAAGTTCTTGCCTTGGCGTAATGAGAGATATACTATTAAGGCTGAAAGCAGCTATATGCCTCTTCCTTATGGGACTAACCTGGATACTATCTTCTGTAAGAAGATTGAAAGAACTGCTGCCAATGATAATACCATTTCTGTCCATGGCCAGATTATTCAGATACCACCCAATAAGACAAGATTCTCTTTTGCCAAAGCCAAGGTAACTGTCTGTATCCTTTCCGATGATCGTATCCTTGTTTTGTATAAAGGCTCTATCATCTGTGAGTCTATGCTTTTGGAAGGAAACAGAAAGACAAAGAAGGAAGAGAAGATAGAACAGATTTTATCTCAAA
>JASEGW010000285.1 GCA_030017825.1 bacterium
TTAAACTTCGCACTAAGGAAATATGTTGTTACCTTGAACATTGCTGAATAGTTACATTATTTCTTTAAATAGAAAGAAGAATATATGAAAAAATATAAATTTTTAACTCTTATTATGTTAGCTTTTTTTGTACTAAGCTGTGCGGGGACTAGGGAAACTATAATCCAAACCCAGCCTACAAGAAATTTAGGTCATATCAAAAGATTAGCTGTTGTTGGTTTTCAGCCCACCAAGAATAAAAATATAAGAGACTTCATGGAAGATAACCCTCAAGCTATCGATGACTTGGTAGAATGCATAACTACAAAAATATATGCATTAGGTACTATTGATTTAGTAGATATGAGAGCAGCTATGCGTTTAGGACCTGGTCAACCTCAAAGACCTGCTATGTTTCAGCCTGGCAAAGAAAGAGAGATTAGCCCTATAGCACTCATTAATCAAAATTTGTCATGTTTATAGTTGTCATGCTTATAGTTTGTCATGCTTATAGAACAAGAAGCCGATAGATACAGCATGAAGGGAATAAGACCAAAGACTAA
>JASEGW010000286.1 GCA_030017825.1 bacterium
TGTGCGTAATTCCTGGGTGACCTTTTTGTCCCCCTATTTTTCTGGGGGCTTCTGATATATCTTTCTTCTGGGGTTTCACAATGTCAGAAGAGGGTGGTTTTGAAGATGTTGAGGAGTCTTTACAGAGTATAGCAACCTTTTCCTCAAGAAGATGAATCTTTTGAACAAGAGTCAAAACCAATTCTATTAGTTGCTTTTTTGATAGAGATTCTAAATTTTGGCGAGTTATTTGTAAGTTCTGATTAGTTGATTCCATTATATCCCCTCTTTTAATATATCGGCTTTTTTTAGATTTTCCTTAAGCCTTTATTTGATATATTTAAGAGAAGGTTTATAATATTTCGTATCTATACCTGAACGGTTACGAAATTAAGAAATTAGGTATTGATTTGTTGAAGGTTTTATGGTATCATTATAGTATCATTAAAGTAAACGAATTTAACTAAAAATAAAAAAATTAAAAGGAGTGTGATTTAAAAATGAGGAAATTGATTATTATCGGGACTATTTTGGTGATGTTGATTG
>JASEGW010000028.1 GCA_030017825.1 bacterium
GATGAATCAATTTTCAAATATTGATAAATTAAAGCTATCTGAAAATTACCCTCAATTAATTGAGGAATCTAGAAGTAAAGGAGTCCAGATTCATCTGGGATTATTAAAAAACTCAAAGCGTAAAACACAAAACTTTTTTTGCTTTTAGTTTATTAGTCTATCTGAATTAATTGATATTTTCTCTTTCCTAATCCTATTTTTTCTCCATAGTTTAATTGAATTTTCCAATTAACTTTAGGATGAATAGATTTAAATTTATCAGTATGAGCATTTATATTTTCTTTTAGAGCAGTTCCTTTTAGTCCTATTTCTTGATTAACTAAATCTACGCTAGCTTGATCAATAGCTACTGGATCTAAAGAAGCTAGGATTCCTATATTGGGAATAATGGGAGCGTCACTATGAGGGCAGCAATCACAATCAGGAACAATATCTATTAAAAAATTAATAAACCCAATCTTGCCTTTTTTTTGGCTTAATACTCCTAGTGCATATTCACATAAGCGTTCCTGAACTTTAGTAGGAGATAGAGCATTCCAATTAACCTCAAATACATTTTGAGGACAGGAAACTAAACATTGTCCGCAACCAACACATTTATTAACATCAAGATTAATTTTATTTTTTATGACAAATAGTGCTTTAGCAGAACACCAATTTATACAGATTTTACAGCCTATGCATTTATCTTCTTTAATTATAGGAGCGTGACTCCCGTGCATGAGTTGTTTGCCATATTTATCAGACATTCCCATACTTAAATTCTTAATACTTCCTCCAAATCCCCCTAAACCATGACCTTTGAAATGAGAAAGACAAATTATAGAATCACAATAATAAATAGATTCTGCTAAGTGAATTTCCTTAAAATGTTTTTGATTTATTTCTATCTTTTTATAAGATGTTCCTCTTAAACCGTCTGCAATTATAATAGGAGCTCCTACTGTAGAATAAGCAAATCCATTATGAATGGCATTTGTAATAGCATCTATAGCATTAGCTCGATTTCCAACATACAGGGTGGTAGTGTCTGTTAAAAATGGTTTAGCTTGAAGTTTTTTAATTAAATTTACAACTTCCCGAATCCATAAAGGTCTAATAAAGCTTGTACTTCCCTTTTCTCCAAAATGAAGTTTAATAGCAACTAAATCATGAGGAGAAACAATATTTCCTATTTTTAAATTTTGAAATAATAAATTTAATTTTACAAATATATTTCTATGGTAAGATGCTCTAAGATTTATAAAATATACATGAGAAGTATTCATTATTAATAAATAATTATGAGTAAGTATTTAGGTATCAGTGGTTAGAAAAAAAAGTAAAGAGTTAGGATTAGAGATACCTTAGCGATAAAAGCTGATACCTGAATGCTTATAAAATATTTAAAAATCTGTATTATAAACTTGTAAAACTATGTTTTTAATAAAATTTTTTAGGAATTCTTAACAAAGTTGTTATCGTATAACTGATTACCAATAACCAATCAACGATTTTGCTTACAGTTTTGCTGTTTTGTGTAAATCTATGTCCAAGTTATTTAATATTCTAAAATATAAACTATTGGAGCGGCCGATGGGATTTGAACCCACGACGTCAAGCTTGGGAAGCTTGCATTCTACCCCTGAATTACGGCCGCAGAAGATTAATTAACCATCTTTTTTAAGATTAAACCAGGAACAAAAACAGGAACTTTTCTTGGAGGAATAGTGATTTGCTCACCTGTGGCAATAATTCTTCCTTTTCTTTGAGTTCTACTTCTAACCTCAAAGCTACCCAAACCTCTAATTTCTATACGACTATTTTTCTTTAAACATTCTTTAATAGTATCAATGATAACATTAACAATTTTTTTAGAATCCTTATTACTTATTTGAATTTTCTTGGCTAAAACATCTATTAGATCACTTCTTGTCATAACTCCTCCTCTTATTTTTTAAGCTAAGTTTTATACTTAAGATAATTTTATAAAACACAATGATTAAAATGTCAAGTTTTTTTAGTATATAAGTATAATTAAAGCAATAGAATATAAAGATTATTTATTTAATTAAAAAGTCATAGTAGTAGTAGTCATATACCAAGCGCATCTCTATCAAAGAAAGGCCAGATCTTATAGAAAAAAAGTATTTTTGGCCTTTTCTTGTCTTATGCGACGCATAGGTGTTTTTGTAGAAATGGTTTTTATATCAGATTTTCAATAAAATTTAAGAAGATTTAAGATTTTTCTTGACAAATTAAAGAATTTATTATAAATAAAATATTTTTATAAGTTATTTTTAATTATAAGTTATTTTTAAGTTTTTCTACTTAAAACTTAAAGTAATATTTAACTGTCAAATATCAGCGGTTAGCTAAGATTTAGAATATAGAATACAAAAATCAGAATCCAGAGCATAGAATCTAAAAATCAGATAATCTTTGAATCCGTGTTCTGTATTCTTATAATATTTTATTAAAATTATCTATTATGATTAAATATGATTAAAGTAGAAAACATTATTAAGAAGTTTGGGTATACCATTGCTGTGGATGATATTTCTTTTGAGGTGAACAAAGGAGATATTTTAGGATTTCTAGGTCCTAATGCTGCTGGCAAGACTACTACCATGAGAGTTTTAACCTGCTTTTTTCCACCCAACAGCGGAACTGCTACTTTATCTGGCTATGACATATTTAAGAATTCTATTGAAGTACGTAGAATAGTAGGATACCTTCCAGAAAGTGCTCCTTTATATTTAGATATGAATGTAGTAGATTATCTAAAATTTATTGCCAATATTAGAGGATTCAAAGGTTCAGAGCTTAATAAAAGAATAAAAAAAATGATTGATACTTGTAGTCTAGAAAAAGTAGTTGGAAAAGATATTGAAGAACTTTCCAAAGGATATCGACAAAGAGTAGGGTTAGCTTCTGCTATGATTCATGACCCTAATATTCTTATCTTAGACGAGCCTACTTCTGGACTAGACCCTAATCAAATTATAGAAATAAGAAAACTTATTAAAGAGATTGGAAAAGAGAAGACTATTATCTTAAGTACACATATTTTACCAGAAGTTTCTGCTACTTGTAGTCGAGTATTGATTATTAACGAAGGAAGAATAGTGGCTAGTGGCACTCCTGATGAACTTACCAAAAAAGCCAAAGGAGGGGAAAATATCTATCTTGGTGTAAAAGGTCCTAAAGATGAGATTAAGAGTAAGATTATTTCTATGGAACATGTGACAACTGTAGAAGAAATAAACCATGAAGATAAAATTATCAATTTCTTAGTGAAATGTGAAGCAGGATCTGATTTAAGTGAAAACTTATTCTTTTTAGTAAGAGATAATAATTGGAGCCTTACTAAGTTACATAAAGAAGAAGCGAACTTAGAAGATGTATTTTTACAATTAACTACAAAAGAGAGTTAAGTATTTACAGTAAAGCTTGCAATTATTGATTTAAATAAAGTAGAAATATGGGGGCACTAAAGTCACAGAAAATTTTATTTCAAATCTTTACCATTAAAAGATTAAGATAATTTTTTCTCTGTGCTTCTATGGATAGTCTTTAATTCAAATAGCTAAGGTGTTAGCGAGACCACTACTATGAGGATATTATGAATAATATTGTTATTATATTTAAGAAAGAATTTAATAGTTATTTTAACTCTCATATTGCTTATATATTTATTACTGTTTTTTTAATTTTATCAGGTTGGTTATTCTTAAGAGGATTTTTTCTTATTAACCAGGCTACTATGCGTGGATATTTTGACATCTTACCTTGGTTGTTCCTTTTCTTTGTGCCAGCTATTACTATGAGATTATGGTCAGAAGAGAAAAAATTAGGCACTTTAGAGATTTTATACACTCTCCCTTTAAAAAATCATGAAATTGTCTTAGGAAAATTTCTGGCAAGTTTTTTATTCTTAATTCTAAATGTATCTTTAACTTTTACCATTCCTTTGATGATTAGTATGATTGGGAATCCAGACCATGGGCCCATTGTTGGAAGCTACATAGGTGCTTTTTTAATGGGAGGTGCTTATTTAGCCATTGGTTTATTTGCATCTTCTCTTACCGAAAATCAAATAGTAGCTTTTATTATAGGAGTTGTTATATCTTTTATTTTACTGATTATTGGGGAAAATTTTATTCTTTTGGTTGCTCCTGATATTTTAGTTCCTGTGCTTAGATATTTAGGTTTAGGTGTTCATTTTGACAGTATTGGTCGAGGAGTTATTGATACTCGTGATCTAATATACTATCTTTCTATAATAGTTGTCTTTTTGTATTTTAATATCCAGTTTTTAGAAAGCAAAAAATGGCGATAGTGGAGCAGAAGAAAGAAGCAAGAAGATAGAAGGACGATAATAGTAAACAGATATTTGAATATTTGAAAATTATTCATTAAAAATATTGTAACTATTCAGCAATGTTCAATATAACAACATATTTCCTTAATGCGAAGAAATACTAATTTTTAAACTTAGGTTTATGCTGAATAGTTACAAAAATTCAATAAAATTAGAAATTGAGAATTGAAAATTTTTCTGGCAGGTCAATATGAATATCAGAAAATTACAATATGGAACTAATTTTTTAGCTTTAATTTTGATCTTTTTAGGTTTTATTATAGCAATCAACTATATTTCCACCAAACTTTTTATGAGATTCGATCTTACGGAAAACAAGGAGTTTACTATTTCAAAATCTACTAAAAATATTTTAAAAAATTTAGATGATATTGTAAGTATTAATCTCTATTTTTCTAAAAAACTACCTCCTTATTTGGGAAATTTAAAACTAAAAGTTGATGACCTTTTAAAAGAATATCAAGTTTATTCTAAGGGAAAAATAAGTGTTAACTATTTTGATCCTTCTACAGATCCTAAATTAGCTCAAAGTATGCATTTCATGGGCATTCCTCAGGTACAGTTTAATATTGTAGAGAAAGATAAAGCTCAAGTAATAAATGTTTACTTAGGAATGGCTATCTTATACGAAGATAAAAAAGAAGTAATTCCAGTAATTCAGGATACAAATAACTTAGAATATGATCTAACTACTAAAATTATTAAAGTGACCTCTTCTGAAATAAAAACTATAGGGTTTTTAACTGGACATGAAGAGCAAAGTATTTATAAAGATTATGAAGAAGTTAGAGAATTATTAAAAAAACAATATGAGGTAACTGAAATAAAGATAGACAATGAGAAAGCAGAGATAGATGCTAGTATAGATACTTTAGTGATTCCAGGGCCTAAAAAAGAAATTAGCGATGAAGAAGCCATAAAGATAGACCAATTTATAATGAAAGGAAAAAAAGTTGTATTTCTAATTGATTCTATTAAAATGACTGAAGGTTCTTTAAATGCTACTGTCAATAAACATGGTTTGGATAATTTGTTAAAAGGTTATGGTCTTAAAATAAACAAAAATCTGGTCTTGGATCGTAGTAATGCTTCTGCTTCTTTTTCTTCGGGATTTGTTTACTTTACCTTGCCCTATCCTTTTTGGGTTAGAGTTCTCAAAGAAAACTTTGCTTTAGAACACCCAGCAGTAGGCAAATTAAATACAATGATACTTCCTTGGACAGGTTCTGTGGAGCTTTTACCTTCTATTGATAAAGACATCAAAAGTATAGAACTTATCAAAACGACTAAACATTCATGGACCCAAGAAGGTTGCTTTAACCTTAATCCTCAACAGTCCTTTACGAGTTCTACAGCTTCTCAAAACACTTTGGCTATTGTGCTTTCGGGTAAATTTAAAAGTGCTTTTAGCAAAGAAAGGGAAAATTTAATTAAAGAGTCTTTAGAAGAATCACAAATTGTACTTTTAGGCAATTCTATTTTTATTGCTAATAATTTTATCCAGCAATTTGAGTCTAATAGCATCTTCTTCTTAAATCTTATTGACTGGTTAAATTTAGGAGATAAATTAATTGACATTCGTTCTCGGGCAGCAGCGGATCGCCATTTAAGAGAAATCAGTGAATATGAAAAAACTTTCTTAAAATTTGTGGTTATGTTTTTAATGCCCTTAATTGTAGTTATCTATGGTGTAATAAGGTTTTATCTAAAAAATAAGACAAAAAAACTAATAGAGATATATAAAATATGAGATTTAAAGCTACTTACTTATCGTTAATTATTTTAGTATTTTTAATACTAACTATCATCATAACTGAAAAGTCTTTTAATAATAAAAAGAAAGATTTGTTTCTTTTTCCAAAATTAAACTTACAAGATATTTCTAAGATTACTATTATAAATAAAGATAATAATAAAGTAATTATGGAGAAAAAAACAGGTAAATGGTTAGTGGTTAGTTCTTTAAACTATGCTGGAGATAAATCTAAAATAGAAGATATGCTAAAAAAGGTAAAAAAATTTTCTATGAAAAATAAAGTTTCTGTTAATCCTGCCAAAAAATCTTTTTATGGATTTGATAAAGATTATTTAACGGTAAATATTTACAATGTAAAAGATAAAGAATTAGCTTCTTTCTTTATTGGCAAGAATGGTCCTGATTTTTACAGTACCTATATTCAAAAAAAGGGTAGCAGTGAAGTAATTTTAATTAATGAATACTTAAAATCTATTTTCGATAAAGAGAGCATTGATTGGCGAAATCATACTATTTTTAACTTTAACCCCCAAGAAGTGAAAGAAATCACTATGAATAAGGAAGGAAAAGAGATAGTTATCTCTTTAAATAAAGATGAAGAATTTGAGATTATAAAACCAGAAAGATCGCCTGCAAAAAACGAGATAATAAGATCTATTCTGGATGATTTGTCAAATTTTAATGCAAACAGTTTTTATTTAGAAAAAGATTTAAAAGTTTGTAATTTGGAAAAACCTTTATCTTTTATTAGATTAGTATTTAAGAATGGGTTAGAAAAAGAACTATTAATTGGAGCTGAGAATAAGAATAATCAATACTATGTAAAGAAAAAGGATGATCCAACTGTTTTCTTAGTTTCAAAATATCGAATAATTAATGACTTGTTCAGAGAATTAAAGGATTTAGAATCAAAAAATACACTTAAAAAACCATAGAACATTTGGAGCTTAAGAATTGTGGAGTTCATGAACCTCGTAACTTCAGTAGTTTAATTGCAGCATTTAAGTAAAAAGAGACAAAAAAACAACTAAATAAACTCAGAATTAACCTAAGTATACTTAGTTGTTAAAATTAAGTAAGGTTGTTTATAAATATTAATGTATGGTTTCTTTTATTATCTTTTCAGCTGTTGAATCTATGTTTTCTGTATTTAATCCTGTATTACATAACTTCTCTATTGCTGCCAATTTTTCTTCCAAACTAGAATAATCATATTTGTCTTTTACGGCTGTTTTTATTAGATTGCTTAAGGTAGTCTTCTTTGTTTTGGCTATATGTTGTAATTGTTCAATAAACTTAGCCGAAAGTATAACTTCTATCCTCTTATAAAGATCTGCCATTTTGCTCCTCCCTTAGCAAATTTTACCCTAAAAGACAACTTTTCTCATTCGGTTTCCTATTTATATTATCGACAAAAATTGTTTATAACTTTAGAATAAAAACAACTTTCTTAGGCAATATTTTCAAAGCACACCTTGTGTGCCTTTGCGAGGTAAAGCATGATTTTACCTCCTAAATTCTTAACTTAAGAATCTTACAATCCTTAGGGTTTAATTGCAGGGTATTGATTAAAGATATAAAATGAATTTTTGTTGCAATAATGCTTGTTTTGCATATAATATTGTAGTATTATAATTAAAATATAATTTTTTAAGGAGGTCTCAAGTGGCAATTAAGGTAGGTATAAATGGTTTTGGGAGAATTGGAAGAATTGTTCTTAGAGCAGGTTTAAATAATAAGGATATAGATTTTGTAGCCATAAATGATATTACAAATGTTTCTACTTTAGCTCATTTATTAAAATATGATTCTGTCCATGGTATTCTTAAAGAAGAAGTTGGAAGTGGGGATAACGCCATCCAGGTAGGAGATAGAGAAATAAAAGTACTAAAAGAAAAGGATCCAGCTAATTTACCTTGGAAGGACTTAGGAGTAGAAATAGTAGTAGAAGCTACAGGTATTTTTATAGATCGCGAAAGAGCTTCTAAGCATTTAGAAGCAGGAGCTAAAAGAGTAATTATTACAGCTCCAGCTAAGAATGAGGATGTAACTATAGTTTTAGGAGTAAACGAAGAAATTTACAATCCGGCTCAACATTACATCATTTCTAACGCTTCTTGTACTACCAACTGCTTAGCTCCTATTGCTAAAGTATTATTGGAGAATTTTGGCATTAGTAAAGGTCTTATGACTACCATACATTCTTATACCAATGATCAGCGTATCTTAGATTTACCTCACAAAGACTTACGTCGAGCTCGAGCAGGTGCTCTTTCTATGATTCCTACCACTACTGGCGCAGCTAAAGCAGTTGCCAAAGTAATTCCTCAATTAGCTGGAAAACTTGATGGTATGGCTATAAGAGTTCCTACTCCAAATGTTTCTGTGGTAGATTTTACAGCGCAGTTAGAAAAAGAAGTTACAATTAATGAAGTTAATGATGCTCTTCATAAAGCGGCCAAGGGTAAATTAAATAAGTATTTAGAATTTACTCGCAAACCATTAGTTTCTTGTGACTTTAATGGTAGTTCTAAATCTTCTATTGTAGATGGTAGTTGTACTAATGTTATTGGAGGAAATTTAGTAAAAGTTCTTTCTTGGTATGATAACGAATATGGTTATTCCTCTCGGGTAATTGACTTAATAGCTTATATTACCCAATAAAACTAAATCTTTAAAGGAGCAACAATGTTTGAAAAGCTACTTATCAGCGACTTAAATCTTGATGGAAAAAAATTAATAATTCGAACAGACTTTAACGTTCCCCAAGACGAACAAGGTAACATTACAGATGATCGAAAAATTAAAGAATCTATACCTTCCATTAATTACGCTCTTTCTAAAAAAGCAAAAGTTATTTTAATTTCTCATTTAAGTAGACCCAAGGGCGAAATAGTAGAAAGCATGCGCCTAAACCCTATTGCTAAAAGACTGAGCGAGCTTTTAGGTAAAGAAGTTAAAAAATTAGATGATTGCTTAGGGGAAGAAGTCAAATCAGAAATATCAAAAATGCAAGAGGGCGAAGTAATTCTATTAGAGAATATACGTTTTTACAAGGAAGAAACCCAGAATGAAGAAAATTTTGCCAAAGAATTAGCAGGCTTAGGAGATCTTTTTGTCAATGAAGCTTTTAGCGCTTCTCATCGTGCTCATGCTTCAGTAGTAGGAATTACTAATTATATTTCTCAATCTGCTGCAGGTTTTCAATTAGAAAAAGAGATTGAGTATTTAGGGAAGACTCTAAAGAATCCTAAGCGCCCTTTTTTAGCGCTTCTGGGAGGAGCTAAAGTTTCTACTAAAATAGGAGTAGTAGGTCACCTTTTGGACAAAGTAGATGCTGTTTTAATTGGTGGTGGAATGGCCTATTCTTTCTTAAAAGTCAAAGGCAAATCCATTGGAAGTTCTATGGTAGAAGAAGACAAGTTAAATATAGTTAAACAAACTTTAATAGATAGTGAGAAATTTAATACTCCTATTTATCTTCCTACCGACCACGTAGTAGCTAAATCCATTCATTCTACTGATCATGTCATGATTGCCGAAGAAATAATGCAAGACTGGATAGGAGTAGACATAGGGCCCAAGACTACTTCTAATTATATCTCTAAAATAAAGGAAGCTTCTACAATTATTTGGAATGGACCTATGGGAATATTTGAAACAGATGCATTTTCAAAAGGAACTTTTGCCATAGCTCAAGCTTTGGCTAATAGCTCCGCCACCACAATTGTGTGTGGAGGAGACTCTGATGCTGTTATAGATAAACTGAATATAGAAGATAAAATTACTCATGTTTCTAGCGCTGGTGGAGCTTGCTTAGAATTTCTTAAAGGGAAAGAACTTCCTGGAATTGTGGCTTTAACAAATAAATAGTTTTATCAAAAAGAGGCAACTATGAAAAAACCTATAATAGCAGGTAATTGGAAAATGTATAATACTATTTCCCAATCTTGCGATTTAGCTTCCCAACTAGTAGAATCTCTCTCTTTGGTGAAGGATGTAGAAGTTATTATCTGTCCTCCCTTTACCTCTCTTAGTGAAGTGACAAAGATTATAAAAAATACCAATATTAGATTAGGTGCTCAGAATATTTATTTTGAAAAAGAAGGAGCTTACACAGGAGAAATATCACCCCTTATGGTAAAAGATGTAGGATGTGATTATGCTATTGTAGGACACAGCGAACGTAGAAAATATATTAATGAGGATAATCCTCTTGTAAACCTTAAGGTCAGGACAACCTTAGAAGCAGGTCTTTATCCTATTATGTGTGTTGGAGAGAGCTTGGAAGAACGCGAAAAAGGAGTGCACGAAGAAATTGTATATATTCATGTTACAGGAGGACTTTTAGGTTTAAGTGAAGAAGAAGTTAAGAAAGTGATAATTGCTTATGAACCAGTGTGGGCAATTGGAACTGGTAAGACTGCTACTCCTTTAGATGCGCAGTCTATGCATAAGTTTATCAGAAATACTCTTAGTAAAATGTATAATGAAGACATTGCTAATAGTGTTCGTATTTTATATGGGGGAAGCGTAAAACCTGAAAATATAAAAAGTTTAATGGCTGAATCAGAAATTGATGGAGCGTTGGTAGGTGGAGCAAGCCTAACGGCTTCTTCTTTTGAAAGAATTGTGAAATTTATGGAGTAATTAAAGTGTAAGGGTAAGGTTCATAAAGTATTAAATTAAAGGAAAAATATGAATCAAGAAATAATAAAAAAGCTTTCCTTGAAAAATGATGCTAAAATTATTATGGTAGTGATTGATGGATTAGGAGGAATTCCTGGCAAAGATGGAAAAACAGAGTTAGAAACTGCTCAAACTCCTAACATAGATCAATTAGCTAAGAAATCTATCTGCGGACTTTCTTATCCACTTTCTATAAGTATTACTCCTGGAAGCGGTCCTGCTCATTTAGCCTTATTTGGTTATGACCCCTTTAAATATGAAATAGGGAGAGGCCTTTTAGAGGCTTTAGGAGTAGACTTTTCTTTAGAATCAGGTGACTTAGCTGCTAGAGGAAATTTTGCTACTATAAATGAAGAAGGAAGTATAACTGATCGTCGAGCCGGAAGAATTTCTACGGAAAATAATGCTAAGATATGTAAGCTCTTACAAGGTATTACTATTAAAGAAATCAAAGTAATAGTATCTCCTATAAAAGAACATCGCTTTTTGATTGTTTTTAGAGGAACTGGCTTAATAGATAAGATTAGTGAATCTGATCCTCAAAAAGTTGGTTTGCCAGCTTTAGAAGTAAGGTCTTTAGATCCTAAAGCAGATTATACTGCAGAGATAGTTAATAGGTTTGTTGAAATAGCTAAAGAAAGATTAAAAGAAGCATATCCAGCTAATATGGTTCTTTTAAGAGGTTTTGCAAGTAATATAAAGCTTCCTACTATGCAAGAGATTTACAAATTAAATCCTTGTGCTATTGCTACTTATCCTATGTATAAAGGTATTGCAAGATTAGTAGGAATGGAGGCAATAGAATCTGGAGAAACTTTAGAAGATCAAATAAAAGTTTTAAGAGAAAATTACCAAAATTATGATTTCTTTTATCTTCATATCAAAAAAACTGACAGCTATGGCGAAGATGGTAATTTTGATAAAAAAGTAGCTGTTATAGAGGAGTTTGATTCTTTATTACCTAAAATATTAAATATTGAGCCTGAAGTAATAGTAGTCACAGGAGATCACAGTACTCCTTCTATGCTTTTAGGCCATAGTTGGCATAGCGTTCCCACTCTTATATATTCTAAATATGTTCGTTGTGACCAAGTGAATAAGTTTTCTGAAAACAGCTGTATTTCTGGAGGATTAGGTAAGTTTAAAGCTTTGGAAATTATGCCCTTAGCTTTGGCTAATGCTTTGAAATTAGCTAAATTTGGAGCTTGAATGATTCTAATTGATTTTTTATGGTTAAAGTTTATTCTAAAATTTTTATACTCATTCTCCTAATAGAGCTAACTAACATAGGAATACTATATTCTCAAACAAATCATGATATTAATTGGGAAATTTATGAAAATATTTTCTCAGAGGGAGGAGAAGAAAAAACATTTCAAGAAACAGAAATACCATTGCCAAAGCCTTTGAAAAAACCTTCAAAGAAAGAAAAAGAATGTCCTTATGATTATTCTTATAAAAGAAAGTATGACAAAGATAATATATTACTGAGAGATTATTTTAGGGAAAATTACAGAGGAGCACCAAGAGAGAAAAAATCAATTTATAGATTGCCTCCTTATAGCAAAGGTAAAATTATCATAGAGGATGAAATTGATTATGGAGAAGAAAAAGTTCCTCCTGAATATCCAGAATATATTTATCATCCTCGAAGAAAGATTAAAAGACCAAGTTGGAGAGAACTTCCTCCAGAAGAGCGACCAAGATTATTTAAGCATATAACAGAAAGTTACCTTCCATCTATTGGAGGAAATATAGGCTATTTCTTTTTTAACCCTAAGGATATAACAGCTTCATTAGATAGTTGGGTTGGCAATACTTATGGCTATTTTTCTAAAAAATACTCAAGTGATTTAAGCGACTGGGATATAAAAAATATATTTGTAATACCTAAAGATAAAGATGGAAAAAAAATTACTAGCCAAGTAGAAAATATATATCAAGGTCTTTCTAAGGGAATGGTTACTTGTCCCATGGGGAGTGTTTTTTATAATGGTAATCTTTCTTTTAAAGTAAAGCCAAGCTTTTTTCTACAATTTAGATTAGGAACTATTTCCACTTTGAATACTGCTTATGTAAATTATACTTCAGTTAAGGACACTAGAAGTAAATTTACAGATGAAAATCAAGATGAGAAAGACGATGATCCTGATGATACAGAAGTATATACTAAATATTCTGGAAATTTTGCTTTTAAATACTCTATTGAGACAAATGCTTTTCCTTTAATCTTAAATGGTTTCTTTAAATACCCTTATGAGCAATTTAGTGATACTCACTTATTTACAGGATTAGGTCTAATGCTTATCCCTACTATCTTAAGAGTGAAAGTATCAGGAATTAGTGAGGGAATTGAAGTTCATATCGAAGATGACTATAAATTTGGTAAAACAATATTTGGCATTCTGTTTCTTCAAGGTTTTAGGTTAGATATTACTGATTGGCTTTATTTTGATGGAGCTGTTAGTTATAGAATTGCTTTTGGCCAAGGATTTAAACTTAAAGAAGGAGACTATAATCCTACCAAGGATATCTATTTTAATTCTGAATATTTTACTATGAGTTATACAGGTTTTGGAATTAATGGCGGTCTAAATATTTCTTTTTAGGAGGTAAGGTGACTACATTTTTAATAGTTTTTCATGTTATTGCTTGTCTTTTGTTGATTATCATTGTGCTTTTACAAGCTGGCAAAGAAACAAATTTAGCTTCTGTATTTGGAGGCGGTAGCAGTCAAACTGCTTTTGGTTCTCGAAGAGGAAGCGTCTTAACTAAGATTACCACTACAATTGCTGTTCTCTTTATGGTTACTTCGTTATCTCTTACCATAACTTCTTCTCATCAAAGTTCTATAATTAAAAAGAAAGGTATTGCTGTAGAAAAAGTAGAGAAGAAAAAAATAAAAGAGGAAAAAAAGGAAGCGAAGAAAGAATCTAAAACAGAAAAAAATGGTGATTCTAAGTCTTCTTCAAAAAAGTCCTCAAAATAAACCTAAAGAATTATAGAGTTTTAGAATTAAGAGTTAAGGAGTTGAAAAGCTGAGAATAAACTTCTAACTCTCAACATCTCAACCCTCAAACGCTAAATGTATTTTTGAGATAAACTAAAAAGCACCTATTCTGAATAATACTGTGGGGATAGTTAGAAGAAGAAGTTTTAAATCTAATAAAAAAGACCATTTCTTTATATATTCAGCATCTAATTTCATCCAATAGTAAAAGGATACATTACTGCGACCATTTACTTGCCAGAGGCAAGTAATTCCAGGTAATACTTTAAGTCTATTTAGATGCCATATTTCCATATTTAATACTTCATCTGCTGGAAGAGGCCTGGGTCCTACCAAAGACATATCTCTTTTTAAGACATTCCATAATTGAGGTAGCTCATCTATGCTCGTTTTACGAATAAATTTTCCTACTTTTGTAATTCTAGGATCATTCTTTATTTTAAAACAAGGACCATCCATCTCATTTAAATGTTTTAAAGATTCTTTAAGTGATTCTGCATTTTCTGTCATAGAGCGAAACTTATAAAAGGTAAATAGCTTACCTTTTTTTCCTACACGTTTTTGTTTAAAAAATATAGAATCGTTACTTTCTAACTTTATAGCAATAGCTGTTAAGATAAATATGGGTATGCTTAAAATGAGAGCAATAGATGAGAAGAAGATATCAAAACAGCTTTTTACAGCTTTCTGCCATCGACTATGATTTATTTTGGTATGTTTAAAATATTTTTGTATTTCTTCAATATTTAAACTACCAGACTTATCTTCTTGGATGACATAAAGAGGTGCTCTTTTATTTTTGATTTTTATAGTTTCATTTAGAGTAGCTAAGTTGTTCTTTAAAATCATTTTATTATATTTCTCACAGTTTTTTATTTCTGAACTTTCGTGCTTTTTAATAATACAAGAAAAACTAAAATAAAAATCACAGAAAATACCGAGATTATTATAGAAAATACAGAATTTCTTAATATTCTATGATAAATAGAGAGTTCTACAATTTTAGTTCGGATAAGAACAAGCTTTGTTCCTGCTTTTAGAATAATAGACTTACTGCGAAATAACAGCAATAGATACAAAAAAGCTTATAGATGC
>JASEGW010000029.1 GCA_030017825.1 bacterium
AAATATAACATTTTCATTTAGTAATAAACTATAACATTTTGAAATAGTAACATCATTCAGGTATTTTCCTGTTGACAAAATAATCTAATTAATATAAAATAAATAAGTTTTTAAAAGAGTGGGGTTTGTTCCACTCTTTAATTCTTATATAGGGAAATAATGATTAGGATAAGTATTCAGTTAGTAGCCGATAGTAATCAGATAAGAGAATAAGATATTTTGGAGATTTAATATTATAGGAAATATATGATATTGATCTTATTGCAAAGCTGGAAACTTATAGCTGATACTTGAATGTTAGATTAGTCATGCAATCTATTTTAGATAAAGTTAAAAAAATAATAGTTCCTCACGAGGAAGAGTTAAATGTTGAATTATTTGATATAAATTGCGTTAAGCTAAAAAATAGCTGGTTAATTAAGATATTTATTGATAGTGAAGAAGGAATAACTGTTGATAAATGCCAGGAAGTTAGTAAGTTTATTGGAAATCGCTTAGATGATGTTATTGAAGAAAAATACCGTTTAGAAGTTTCTTCTCCTGGCATTGAAAGATCCTTGCGCAATGATAAGGATTATCGCAAATATAAAAGTTACTTGGCAGAAATAAAAATTACCGATTCCCAAGGCTTAAAAAAAACCCATGTGGGTTATATAGATGATTTAGAAGAAGATATTTTATACTTAAAAATAAAGGAAACCCAAGAGATAATAAAAATACCTTTTACAGAAATAATTAAAGGTAAGTTAAAATTTGAGTTTAAAAATAAATAAAGGTTTCTCAAGGATAATGAAAAGCACTAAAAATTGTATTTCTATTATCTTTGTTTTTGCTTGAAAGCATTTTTTTAGAAAAAAACTTTATGAGGTAACTTTAATGAAAGTGGATCTTTATGATATATTATCCCAAATTGAAAGCGAAAAAGGAATAAAGAAGCAAGTTATAGTAAAAGCTATTGAAGATGCTATGATGTCAGCTTATAAGAAAAATTATGGCGTTAATGCCAATGTTAAAATTAATGTAAATATTAGCACAGGAGAAATAAAAATATTTAGTAGGAAAAAAGCAGTAGAAGATGTAAAAGATTCATTATTAGAGATAAGCTTAAAGGAAGCTAAAGAAATAAATCCTGAAATTCAACCCGAAGAAGAAGTGGATATTAAATCGGAACCTAAAGATTTTGGTAGAATTGCTGCTCAGACAGCTAAACAAGTTATTATTCAAAGGCTTAGGGAGGCAGAGAAGGAAATTACTTATGCTAAGTTTAAAGAGAGAGTTGGGGAAATAATTACTGGTACTGTTCAAAGAATGGCCAAAGGAAATATTTATATTAATTTAGGGGGCGCAGAAGGCGTATTGCCTATAAGGGAGCAAATTTCTACTGAAAGATATGCTCCAGGAGATCGGATTAAAACTTTTATTGTTGATATTAAGATAACTGCTAAGAGACCACATATTATTTTATCTCGGACACATCCTAACTTAGTTAAAAAAGTATTCGAGCAAGAAATACCAGAGATTTATGAAGGATTAGTAGAAATAAAATCAGTAGCTAGAGATCCAGGTTATCGTTCCAAGATTGCTGTAACTTCTAATGATAGCACTATTGATCCTGTGGGCACTTGTGTTGGGGTTAGAGGGATTCGCATACATGCCATTATGCACGAACTTAATGGAGAAAAGATAGATGTAGTAGTTTATGATCCTGATCCAGCTAATTTTATTAAAAATGCTCTAAACCCAGCAAAGCCTATAAGTGTTATTCTTAATAAGGAAGAGAAGCAAGCTGAAGTTATAATTCCTGATAAGCAACTTTCCTTAGCTATTGGAAAAAGTGGACAAAATGTTAGACTTTCTGCAAAACTAACTGGCTGGCGTATAGATATTCGAGGAGAAGAAGAGTCAAAAGAAGAAAGGAAGAAAGAAGTAGCGGAAAAATTAGAAGCAATTACTAAGCCAGAAAAAGTTGTAGAGAAACCAAAGGAAGAAGTTCCTTTAATTCTTACTGGAATAGATAAAGCTACTATTAAAAAATTAGTAGAAGCAGGATATAAAGATTTAGATAGTATTTTAGAAGCTTCGGTGGAAGACCTAACTAAAATAAAAGGCATTGGAGAGGTTACAGCAGAAATAATAAAGGTTTCTGCAGAAAGTAGTAGTGAATAGATAGGTAAACTTGAAGGTGTGTAAATGCGTGTTCATGAATTAGCAAAGATTTTAAAAATATCAAATAAAGAACTTTTAGAAAAATTAATTTCTTTAGATATTAAAGTTGCTTCCCATATAAGTGCGATTGATGATAATACTGCTTTAAAGGTTATAAATATTTATAAGGAAGCTAAGAAACAAGAAAAAACTATCTCTGTAAAGGAAGAAGAACTTCCAGCAAAGAAGATTAGAAGAAAAATAAAGGAAGTTAAGGTAGGAGAAGAAGAAATAAGAGAGGAAAAAAGGGTAGTAAAAGAGGTAGAAAAGGAGAAAGCAAAGAAAAAAAAAGAAGAGCTACAGGAAGTGGCAAAGGAAGAGAAAAAAGAAGAAGTGAGCAAGGAATATGAAGTAATTGATATTCCTGAGTCTCTTACTATTGGAGAATTGGCAACTTACATAAAAAAATCTCCTGGCGAACTTATAAAAGTTATAATGCAAAATGGGAGATTATGTACTATAAATAATTTCTATGATCAAGATATTCTTGATACTTTATCTATAAATTATAATATTGAATTCAAAATTATTACTCCAGAAGAAGAGATTATTGAAGCAGAAGAGGAAGAAGATGAAAGCCAATTGTTGCCACGACCTCCTATTGTAACTATTATGGGACATGTAGACCACGGCAAGACTTTACTTTTAGATACTATTAGGACTGCTAATGTAATTTCTACAGAAGCTGGAGGTATTACTCAGCATATTGGAGCGTATAAAGTTAAATTAGATAGAGGAGAAGTGGTATTTTTAGATACTCCTGGACATGAAGCATTTACAGCCATGAGAGCTAGAGGAGCTTCAGTAACTGACATTGTTGTTTTGGTGGTAGCAGCTGATGATGGAGTAATGCCTCAAACAGTAGAAGCTATTAACCATGCCAATGAAGCGGGAGTTCCTATTATTATTGCTGTAAATAAGATAGATCTACCAAATGTTAAAATGGATAAGTTAAAGCAGCAGCTATCGGAATACAATTTGATTTCCGAGGAATGGGGAGGGAAGACTATTTTCGTAGAAGTTTCTGCAAAGAAAAATATAGGCTTAGATAATCTTTTAGAGATGCTTCTCTTAGAGGCAGAGATGTTAGAGTTAAAAGCTAATCCCAATCGAAGAGCAAAGGGTACAATAATTGAGGCTCATTTAGATAAAGCCAAGGGTCAGGTAGCTACCTTTTTAGTACAAAAGGGAACTTTAAACATTGGAGATACTTTCGTGGTTGGTCAGCATTACGGAAAAGTAAGGGGAATGTTTAACGATATTGGAGCTAAAGTGAAGAGTGCTCCTCCTTCAACGCCGGTAGAGGTTTTAGGTCTTTCTGGTACTCCATTAGCTGGAGATATTTTTTTTGTAACTGAAAATGAAAAACAAGCTAGGCAGATGAGCTTAAAAAGGCAAGAAGCATCTAAAAAGAAAGAAATAACAGCAAAGGTAGTAACCTTAGAAAATTTATTTGATCATATTAAAGAAGGAGAGATTAAAGAGCTCAATATTATCATAAAGGCAGATGTTCAGGGATCTGCAGAAGCAATTCGAGATTCTTTGCTGAAATTAGAAAGTAAAAAGGTAAGATTAAGAGTTATTCATCAGTGCACAGGAGGAATTAACGAATCTGATGTTATTCTAGCCCAGGCTTCAAATGCTATTATAATTGGTTTTAATGTTCGTCCAAATATTAATGCTTCTAAGATGGCTTTGGAACAAGGTATCGATATTAGGACATATAAGGTAATTTATGATATTATTGAAGATATAAAAAATGCTTTAGAAGGATTATTAGAACCCGAATATAAAGAAAATGTTATTGGAATGGTAGAGATTAGAGAACTATTTAAAACTGCTAAGATTGGGGTAATTGCTGGCTCTTATGTAAAAGAAGGAAAAATAACTCGCAATGCTCATTTACGAATAGTAAGAGGAGGAATAGTAGCATTTGAAGGGAAGATTGCCTCTTTGCGCAGATTTAAGGAAGATGTATCCGAAGTAAGCGCTGGGTTTGAATGTGGTATTAAGATTGAAAACTTTGATGATATTAAAGTTAGTGATATTTTAGAAATATATGTCTTAGAAAGAATAGCAGCTGAACTATAATTAATATTTTCCAAAATTTATTAGCTTCCACAAAAGCCATGATTACTGGCACTTGTATCATAAAACTTCATATTCCAGAAAGCAATTCTCTAAAATTCAAACGAAAAATACTAAAAAGTATCATTGAAAAAGTCAGATCTAAATTTAAGGTGACTATAGCTGAAGTAGATTCTTATGACTTATGGCAAATATCTCATATTGGAATTGCTTGTGTTTCTAATGATCAAAAATATTTAAATAAAGTTTTAAGTAATATTATTGATTATATTGAGAATATAAATCGTATGGTTTTAATATTAGACCATAAAACTGATTTTATTTATTTATCTTGAGTTGGGTATTAATCTTAAGAGTGAAGACAAGAAGTGTGTTCTTATATCAAGTTTAAGATATTTGAAAAAGAGTAATAACTATGGGACATAGTTTTGAACGTCATGTACGAGTAGCTCAACTTATTAAGGAAGAAATTGGTACTTTAATTACTGCTAAAAAATTAAAAGATCCTCGTATTGGTTTTGTTACAGTTACCAATGTAAAACTTTCTAAAGACTTACAAAATTGTATAGTTTTTGTAAGTATTTATGAGAATGAAGAAAAGGTAAAGAAAACTTTAGAAGGATTATCCAATGCCAAAGGATTTATTAAGCAATATATAGCCAAGAATCTTAAGCTTAGGTGTATTCCTTCTATTAAGTTTGAGCATGATTTGTCTATTGAGTATAGCGATTATATCTCAAAGATTATTAATACCTTGGATATTCCTAAATGAGTTTTACCAAGGGTAAGGAAATATGTGGGTTGTTAAATATAAACAAGCCCAAAGGCTTAACTTCCCATGATGTTATTGTAAAATTACGACAACTTTTAAAGATAAGAAAAATTGGTCATACCGGAACATTAGATCCTCAAGCTACTGGCGTATTGATGATTTGCCTGGGCAAAGCTACTAAATTCGCAAGCCTGTTATCTTCCAAAGACAAGGAATATACTGCTGGAATAAAGATAGGTATTACTACAGATACCCAAGATGTTTGGGGAATTATTTTAAAAAAAGAAGAATGTTCTAATTTAAATATGAAGCAAATAAAAAAGGCCTTTTTGCATTTTACAGGAGAAATAAGTCAGGTTCCTCCTATGTATTCTGCTGTTAAATATAAAGGAAAGAGATTATATGAATTAGCTAGAAAAGGACTTACTGTAGAAAGAACACCTCGTAAAGTAAGTATAAATTTTATAGAAAGGATAAGTTATAAGGAAGATATTTATCCTGAAATAATATTTAAAGTAAGTTGTTCTTCAGGAACTTATATTAGAACTTTATGCGAGGATATAGGAAAATATTTGGGTTATGGAGCCTGCATGTTTTCACTTGTTAGAACGAGAGTTGGTTTATATAGCCTTGAAGATTCTCTGACTCTTGAGGAGTTAGTCGAAGTAATTAAAAAAGATGTTTTCTTTAAGCACTTAATTCCTATGGATAAAATATAAGGATAAACAATAAAAAATCACTAATTTTTAAACTTAGGTTTATGCTGAATAGTTACAATCTTGGATTCTTTATATTTGAAACTAGGCTATTGGAAATTTTAAACTATATTAGACTTACTGCGAAATAAATCAGTTATTTTACAAAAATGCTATAATTCCTTTACTGACAAGGCAATAGAGCTATTTATTAAAAAATCAACAATTTTTGAATAACTCCAGCCATTGCAGGCATCTATAAGCTTTTTTGTATCTATTGCTGTTATTTCGCAGTAAGTCTATTAAAATAATTACCACAACATGTTTTATATGTCAATATTATTTACTTTCTCAACACCCAAAATATTAAGGTAAATATGATACTTATTAAGACACAAGTAGTAATAGGAAAATAAAAATTAATAGTACCTTTTTTAAATACAATATCTCCTGGCAATTTCCCTAAGGGAACTTTCTTAAAAACGCTTGTTTTTTCTATAATAGTTAAAAACGCTCCTACTAAAATTAATATAATTCCTAAAATTATTAAGACTCTTGCCATTTTTTTATTTCTCGTTCAAATTTATCTGCTTCTAATATATCTATTTCTAATTTTTTAGCTTTTTCTAATTTAGAACCTGGCTTTTCCCCTACTATTAAATAATCGGTCTTTCTTCCTATACTAGAACTCACCCTTCCACCCATCTCCTTTATAATATTCACCGCTTCTTCTCTGGTATAATTACTCAGACTACCAGTTATCACTAACTCTTTATTTAAAAACATATTTTCCCTAATTTTTGGTTTACTATAATCTCTTTTCAAACATTCAAATCCATATTTTTCCAAATCACTAATAAGATTTTTAGTTTTTTCTTGTTTTAAAAAGTTTACAATGCTTTCTGCTACTATGGGACCAATATCTTCTATTTCCATCAATTCTTCCTTGGAAGCATTTACAATATTATCTAAAGAACCAAACCTTGAAGCTAATATTTGAGCAGTTTGACTCCCTACATTATTAATTCCTAAGGCATTAATTAATCTATCCAAAGAAACTTTTTTTGAATTTTCTAAACTTTCAAGTAAATTTTTAAAAGATTTTTCCCGCCAACCTTCCAATGATAATACTTTTTCTTTTTTTTCATAAATTTTATATAAACTTGAAATGTCAGCAATGATTCCTTCTTCTATCAATTGGTCTACAATTTTTTTCCCCAACCCACTTATGTCTAAGCAAGATTTACTGGCAAAATAGGCAATTCTCTGTTTAATTTGAGCTTTACAGTTTACTGCTATACAAAAATTCCTAGCATCTCCCTCTGGCCTTATGACCCTATCTCCGCATACCGGACACTTTTTTGGAAACTCAAAAGAAACAAACCTATTCTCACTTGGCAAAACAGTTACTATTTTTGGAATCACATCACCACTTCTCTCAATTATTACTCTATCATTAATTCTAACATCTTTTCTTTTTATTTCATCTTCATTATGCAAGGTAGCTCTGCTGATCCACGCTCCAGACAACTTTACTGGTTCTAAAATAGCCACTGGAGTCAATACTCCTGTTCGACCTACTTGCACAATAATATCTTTAACCACAGTAGTAGCCTGCTCTGCAGCAAATTTATAGGCAATAGCCCAGCGAGGGCTACGAGCTGTAAATCCAAGTATTTTTTGTTGTGAAATTGAATTTACTTTAATTACCATGCCATCCACATCATAATCTAAACTATCTCTTATGTTTTCACATTCCTCGTAATACTCTATCACCTCTTTTACTCCTACGCAAAGCTTTCGGTATTCATTGACTACCAATCCTAATCTTTTAAATTCTTCAATTAACTCCCAATAAGTATTATATTTAGCATCTCCAATGTATCCTACAGAGTGAACAAAGATAGAAAGAAGTCTTTTTTTCACTTCTCGCGAATCTAATAAATGTAATGTCCCTGCAGTAGCATTTCTTGTATTAGCAAAAGGTAGTTCATCATTTCTTCTTCTTTCTTTGTTTAATTTTTCAAAATCACTCTTTCTAATATATACCTCTCCCCTTACTTCTATATTAATTTTTTCTGATAGCTGCAATGGAATAGTATGGATAGTCTTTAAATTTAAAGTAATATCGTCTCCTAAAAATCCATTTCCTCTGGTAGCTCCTTGAATAAAAATACCATCTTGATATAAAAGAGATACTCCTACCCCATCAATCTTTAATTCTACTACATACTCAATCCTATCTTCTTTTAACAATCTTTTAACCCTATTATCAAACTCAATTAATTCTTCCTTAGAATAAATATTATCTAAGCTTAGCATTGGAACTCTGTGTTTAACTTGCTCAAAATGCTCCAATGGAGCATCTCCTAATCTTTGGGTGGGTGAATTTTTAGCAATGTATTCTGGATGCTTTTCTTCTAAATTTTTTAATTCTTTCAAAAGCTGGTCATACTCAAAATCTGATATCTCCGGTCTAGCCTCAATATAATATTTTTTATCGTGATAGTTAATCAAATCTACCATCTCTTGAATTGTATTTTGAACTTTATTTTTTTTCACACTTATTCCTTATCAAATCTATGCTTACTTTCAATATTTTTGCCATTTAGCATATTTATATTTCTTCTTGTTCAAGGCCTTTTATCGGCTTATTCATGGTTTAACTGATAGATATTATTTTTGTAACTATTCAGCATAAACTGCGCACTAAGGAAATATGTTGTTACGTTGAACATTGCTAAATAGTTACCTATTTTTTAGTAATTGTATTAATATTACTCTCTCCTGCACCATTAATGTTGTATTAACTCCGGTTGATTACAAGTTTTCTTTTATTTTCTTCATTCTATCGACTATTTTTCCATTTACTCTTATCTTACCTATCAAAAGGCCGTCCTTATTAAGCCCATGACAATCAGAGCCACCAGTAATCAATAAATTATATTTCTTAGCTATCTGTATCAACCTTCTCTGATCTTCTTTATTTTGCTCTGGATGGAATACTTCAATTCCAATTAAACCGCATTCTACAAAGCTCTCTATTACATCTTCGCACTTTGAATAACAAGGGTGAGCTAATACTGGAATTCCTTTACATTTCTTCAATATTTCTATAGCTTCTTCAATTTCTAAGCCATATTTTTCAGTATAAGCAGGACATCCATAATTTAGATATTTTTCAAATATTTCTCCTAAACCATCAAACCTTCCTTTTTTATATATAGCCTTAGCTACATGAAGTTTTCCAAAAGAACCATAGCCTGAAACTTCCTTTACTTCTTCAAAAGATATTTTAATTCCACAATTATTAAGCTTTTTTACCATTTCTACAGCTCTAGAGTATCTTCGCTGTTGAAATTTCCTTATAGACTTAAGGAAGTTCTTGTCTTGGTAATCTACAAGGTAACCTAAAAGATGAATATCCTTATTTGGATACGCTCTATTAATAGCACTCAATTCTATTCCTGGAATTACTTCTATTCCTATCTCCTGTCCCTTTCGTTGAGCTTCCGCAATCCCCTCTATATTGTCATGATCTGTTATAGCTATTGTCTTTAATCCTTTGTCTTTAGCCTTCCCTACTACTTCTTTGGGAGAAAATGTGCTATCAGAATAGTAAGTGTGAATATGTAAATCTGCCTTCATTAATAATTAACTAAGTAACCTATTTTTCAAAATTAAATATTATAATATAAATAAGAACCAATATAAATATCATCAAAATAAAAGACAATGTTTTATACAGAGAAGAAGAAATAAATTTTTCATCATTTTCCATCTCATTCGAAGAAACTAACATGGCTCTAATTTCTATATTCTCAATAGCTTCTCCTTTTATTCCTGGCCCTAAATTTACAATTACTTTAACATCATGTTCGTTAATAAAAATTACATCTTCAACATAAGCTATTATAGGAATAATCTTATTATCTTTCCTACCTCCCATTAACTTAGCAATATACATTCCTACTTCTCTGTTATCAACAATCTTTACTATAACCCTATCTCCTCGCCTTAAATCAGAAACTAAAATTCCGCTTAAAGGAGAAATAGATAAAGCTACTTCAAGAACAAAATCGGCTTCTCTCTTTTCTTTTTTCAATTTTTGCACAATTCCTGGCTCTTCCTTTTCTTTTGGTAAGCTTTTTACTGCTCTTTCTGGCTCCAAAGTGCTAATTAAATCTATATCTACCTTCAAATCTAATGAATTATCATTTACAGCACTAGCTATTTCATCCCTAAACCAATCTTTAAATAAGCTGTAATTACCATTCTTTAGTATCTGAACAAACTGCATCTTCTTACTTTTAGAACGAAATATCTCCTTTATGCGATGTTTCAGGATTCCTGTAAGACGGGGAATAACACCATCTCTTAATTGTAAACCATAGACTACTTTCTCGAAATTTTCCCAACTTGCTGATTCATCAAATTGGCACAATCTCATATCACTTGCTACAGCAACCTCTATTTTTTCTAACATTTCTTTTTCTAAATTTAACGCTAAAAATATCATTCCGTAATGCTTAGTATGATCTGCCCTAAACCTAGCTTTAATTATTATGGTATTTTTTTCTTGTCGCGAACTAATAATTTCAATGGCTTGGTTTACATTACCACCAGTAAATTCTATCATGGCTGCTGCTTGACGATGCGTACAATTGCATTCCTTTACTAACCTATCTATTTTTCTTTCTAAAGAACCATCTATCTCCTCTTTATAATCTATTCTCTCCATCAACGACTCTAATTTTTTATCAATTTCGTCCATATTTTATCCTTTCTAAATTAACTTGAGTTCGATTTAAATATAAGTTTTCTGTATCTTGAAAAGGAAACCCTATACATTTAAATTAAAATTAGGATTTACTTCTCTAATTTTTTGATAACACCTTTGCTCTTCTTCTAATAAACCTTTTTTCCAATAAGCCATGGCTAAATTATGCCAAGCCTCTATCCAATCAGACCTAATTTTCACTACATTTTGAAAAGATTCTATCTCTTTTTCTACATCACCACTTTCCTCAAAGATAACTCCTAAATTATACCAAGCTTTAGCAAAAGAAGGCATAATTCTTACTGCCTCATTAAAACATTCGACCTCTTTATCCACTTCATTTATTTTCCCATAAGAAATCCCTAAATTATACCAAATATAAGGATCTTGAGGATTTATCTTCATGGCATCCCTAAAACACTGAATTGCCCTATGATATTCCTCTGTCTCGATAAAAACAATTCCTAAATTATACCAAGCACAAGCATCCTCAGGATTCAGAGATAAAGTTTCTTCATAACACTCGCATTCTTCGTGCATCCAGCCTTTTTTTCCATAAGCCAAACCCAAATTATACCAAGCTTTATCATCATTAGGATTTATTCTTATTGTTTCTTTGTAGCATTTGATTTCTTTATTATAATCTCCTTTTTTGTCATAAGCTAAACCCAAGTTATACCAAGCGCTTGCATTTTGTCTATTTATTTTTATTGCTTCATAATAACATATTATTTCATTGTATATTTGCCCTTTTATTCCATAAACTACCCCCAAATTATACCAAAGTCGAGAAGATTTTGAATATACGCCAATAGCTTTGCTAAAACAAAATACAGAACTTTGGTAATCTCCTTTGAGAAAATAAGCATACCCAAAATTTCCTAGGGATCGAGCATAGATTTCTCTATTAATTTTGTTATCTTTTATCTCTATCTCAAAATTAGAATATTTTAAAAGCCTATTTTCTCCTTCGCTAGCCAAATTGCTTATAAGCCAAAATACAGTAATTTTCTGTTTATTGTTTTTTAAAAACTCAACGTATTCTCTTTTTTGTTTCTCGTTAAATAATTTATACTTTTTACTTAAAGTTATCATTTCCTCAACTGTGCCTATTTTAATCAAAACATCAGGAATAATATTCTCTCTCTCGTAAGGAAAAGTATTCTTCAATAGAAAAATATTTTCTTTTAATCCATCTATTATATTGAGAGCTACAAAGTCTTGCAAATGAGGTAAAAATTTAAGAGAAGGATCTTTGTAAATAATTTGCTTTTCTATCAATTCATAAATGATCTTCTCTTCGATTCCAAACATTCTAATAGCTTTTCTTAAACTATTTTCTAGAATCCCATCTTGGTAAGCTATTATTTTTAAAATAAATTTTTCGCAGTCATTTAAAGAATGATAAATTGAAAGATAGACTTCTTGAGCTTTTAAGGGAGTTTTTTCAATAACTTTCATCTTATCTTCTTTAGAGGAAATATTTTTAAGTCTTTGATAAATTGAAGCAATATGAATAGCTGGAAGCTTCGTCTTTTCAGCTATTTTTGCCATTTCTTCTTTGTTGAGCATATTTTTAAATTTTTTCAAGAACTTTTTAATATCATTTCCTTCTATAAGACATGGTAGATACTTTACATTAAACTCATCCTTAATTTCTTCCCATTCTTCTTTTAAGAACAACATGTCATGATATCTTGCAGATATCCATATTTTTATCTGCGGATGTTTTCTAATTATCTCATACACAAGCCCAACAATATCAAGATTATTATGGATACTATCAAAGACCAATATATATTTTTCATCATTTTTTCTTTCAAGGTTTAACCTTTGGGAAAATATTTCAAATTTAGGTATTATATCTCCAATTACAATCCAATAAACATTATAACCTTGTTTTTCAGCCTTTACGCTCAGATATGAAAGAAGGCTTGTTTTTCCAGTGCCAGCCATACTCAAAAAAAGATAATTTTCTATTTTAAATTTTTTTGTAAAATCTTCTACTTTTTTTGTAGTAACAAAACATCTTTTTATTTCATCTTCAGATAAAAGAGGATATATCTGCAATTCATCTTTTGTTTCCCTACCTTTTAGTTGTTTGAATTCTTTAAAACCCCAACCATAATCCTCTAATTTCATAAAATCATAATTCTTCATCTTAAATAGATTCCTCTTTCTTGTTTTCCTCTTCCTTCCTTCCTTCTTCTTTATCTATAATTTCCTTAATAATAAAATACTGTTCGTGAGCTAATCTCCTTACTTCTAAATTACATCTACCTTTACGATCATCGTAAACTCTTCCTAAAAATCTTATGGCTTCTTTGTAATTACCCAATCTTCGATTCAACTCTCCTATCAAATACACAATCAAAGAATTGTCCATTTTTAAATCTGGTTCGCTCTCGTAAGCCTGCAAATAACACTGTAAAGCTTTCTTAAGAAATTTTTTCTCCAATGACCAGATTTTCACTTCCCGAGCTAACCAAGATGCTTTTAAATATAGATTTCCTATTTTTTCCTTAGAACCATCTGTAATATTATAACAGTGTGCAGCTAATTCATAACTAATCAGAGCTAAATAGTGATTTCTTTCTTTATTAAAATCAGAGTTTCGAGCTATTGCATTTCTTTTTTGAATATCTTTCTGTAAAACTGCAACATATTTCCTTTTAATGCTAAGGAAATCTTCTCTAAAGCAAGAATAGTAGCATTTAGGGCACACCCATACTAAATACCAGTTAGGATTTACACCTTCATAGATTCCTCTAAAATCCGTATCTCTCTCTTTAACCTTAACAGCGCTAGATTTTATATTTTTAGCAACAAAACTGTTTTTACATATTGGACAATTTACTTGTTTCTCCCAAAGTACACCCATTGTAATCCTTTCTTATTGCATCCAATACTCCATTAATAAAAGATGGCGAATCTTTGTCGCTATATTTTTTTGACAATTCAATAGCTTCGTCAATAACTACAATATTAGGTATATCTAAACAATAAATTAGCTCATAAACAGCCATCCTTAAAATATTACGATCAATTACGCTCTGACGACTTATTTTCCAATTTTTGCTATACTTAGAGATAACTTTATCTATACTTGAAGCATTTTCTCTTATACCTTGAACTAACTTTTGGGCATAAATTGATACTGATTTTGAAACTTTTTTATCTTCGCTCCAAGAGAGCTCTTCTAAGCTATCTTCAGTTTCTATCTGATTGGTAATATCGCTAGCATATAATATCTTTAAAGTTAGCTCCCTTGCCCATCTTCTTTTTATTTTCATTTTTTTAGCAATAAAATAAATATAAATATCGTAATTATTTGCCACAGAGCACGCAGAAACATAGACTAAATTTCAATTTGGCGAAGAAATACTAATTTTTAAACTTCACACTAAGGAGATATGTTGTTACATTGAACATTGCTGAATAGTCACATATTTATTTATCTATACTATGCTTTTATATAAATTAACCATTTCTATAGCTGTTATGGCTGCATCAAATCCTTTATTTCCGCTTTTTGAACCTGCTCTTTCTATGGCCTGCTCAATAGTATCAGCAGTAATAACGCCATATATTACTGGCTTTCCTGAAGAAAGAGCAGATTGAGCAATACCTTTAGCGCATTCATTGCAAATATATTCAAAATGAGGAGTTGCTCCTCTAATTATTACACCTAAACATATAATAGCGCTATATTTCTCGCTTTTAGCAATTTTGTTTGCCAAGTAAGGTATTTCAAAAGATCCAGGTACCCTATATATACCAATATCATTGTCGGCTACCCCATTCCTCAACAAGGCATCCAACGCTCCTCCTTCTAGTTTTTGAGAAATAAATTCATTAAATCGAGAAACAATCACAGCAAATTTAAACCCTTTTCCATCAATATTTCCTTCATATATTTTTGGCATAACAACCTCCACTATTTTAAAATTCTCTTAAGTATACTTAGTATTAACATAAATACTTGAGCATAAGTTTTTCGGTATTTAATCTGGATATTTTAAATCCTAATCCCCGTTTTCACGAGGACAAGCATCGAAATTCGAAACCTGTCTGCGTGCGAACACGCACAGGCAGGCAAATTCAAAATTCAAATCT
>JASEGW010000002.1 GCA_030017825.1 bacterium
TGGATCCTTATCTTGGATTTTAACCATGATAAGAAGTGGAATTAAATATCCTTTTGGTTATGGATATTGGGGTCCAAATGGTCACGATGGTATTTGGCATATAGCTCTTTCCAATAGTTTATCCAGAGGATCATTGGAAAATCCTGTATTTTCAGGAGAGATTTTAAAAAATTATCATTTGGGATTTGATATCATTCTGGCATTTTTACATAAATTAACGAGTATTCAAATTAGTATTTTATATTTTCAGGTTCTACCAGTTATTTTTTCTTTACTGGTAGGTATTTTGGTTTATAAATATGTGTGTCTTTGGAGAGAGTCTAAAAATGAGGCTTTATGGGCCACCTTTTTTGTTTATTTTGGCTGTGGTTTTGGGTTTATAGTAACTTTTTTGAGAGATGGTATTTTTACTGGTGAGTCGATGTTTTGGTCACAACAGTCATTTTCTACTTTAGTTAATCCACCGTTTGCACTTTCATTAATTTTTGTACTGTCGGGACTTATTTTTTTACTTAAATATTTAAAAGATCCAAGTATTAAATACTACTTACTAGCAATAATAATTTTTGGGCTATTAATTCAAATTAAAGCTTACGCTGCAATTTTAATTTTAGGGGGATTATTTTTTGCGAGTATATATACCTTTTTGAAAAGTAAAAACTTTTCCATATTCAAAGTTTTACTTGGTTCATTATTTTTAAACCTATTTTTATACTTATTATTTAAGTCAGATGGTGTAACAAATGTTTTTGTTTGGCAACCATTTTGGTTTTTAGAAACTTTAATGTCCTATTCTGATAGATTTGGTTGGGAAAGATTCTATTCTGCAATGACTACATATAGAATGGGTGAATTATGGCTAAAAGCATCGTTATCTTACGGGATAGCATTTATAATTTTTTTAATTGGAAATATGGGTTTAAGAGTAGTTGGTTTTTTGCTTTTTATTAAAATATTTAAAAATAAAATTAAAATAAATGGATTTTTAGTTTTAATGGTTTCTATGGTTTTTATAGCTGTATTAATTCCAATGTTTTTTGTTCAAAACGGTACACCATGGAATACTATTCAGTTTTTTTATTATTATTTATTTTTCTTTTCAATATTTGCAGGAATATCAATAAGTTGGTTAGTGGAAAAATCCAAACCACTAATTAAAACAGTTTCAACATTATTGATTTTAATCTTTATGGTTTTAGGTGCTTGGTCAACTCTCCAACATTATTTACCAAAATTGCCACAATCAATGGTTTCAAACAAAGAATATGATGCATTAAGCTTTTTAGCTAGTAAACCGATAGGTGTTGTATTAACATATCCGTTTGATAAATATAAAGCTCGAGAGGCAGAAAATTTTCCACCCAGACCACTTTATTTATATGACTCAACGGCCTATGTTTCAGCTTTTACAAATAAGCCGGTATTCTTGGAAGACGAGGTAAATTTAAATATAATGGGTTACAGATGGAAAGACAGATTACTTGAGATAGAAAACTGGTATAAAGAAAAAGATCAAGTAAAGGCAAGAGATTTTTTGAAAATTAATAATATTACATATGTTTATTGGTTAAAAGGTCAAAGAGCCTTTTTTGGGGAAGGGCAACTTGGTTTAACTAAAATTTTTGAAAATTCCACTGTAGACATATTCCAGGTCGAATAGTTACACCTTCTTTGGTACAATTAGGGTCATGGCTAAGATTTCTGCGGTAGTTAATACATATAACGAGGAAAAGAAGCTTTCTCGCGCGCTTTCTTCTCTTAAGGGTTTTGCAAGTGAGATTGTGGTTGTTGACATGATGTCTACGGATAAAACCAGAGAAATTGCCAAAAAGTATAATGCCAGAGTATTTAAACACAGAAAAATAAGTTATGTTGAGCCTGCCAGAAATTTTGCCATAGAAAAAGCTAAATACGACTGGGTATTTATTCTAGATGCTGATGAAGAGATACCGGATGCGCTAAAGATATATCTTAAAAAGGAAATCAAATCCGCCAACCGTTGGACTGCCCCTAATTTTTACAGAATTCCCAGAAGGAATATTATTTTTGGCAAATGGATGAAACATGCTGGGTGGTGGCCGGATTACAATATTAGATTTTTTAAAAGGGGTACGGTTTCTTGGAATGAAATTATTCATTCCGTTCCGGCAACTTCAGGTAAAGGAATAGACATTCCAAGTAACGGAGAATTAGGTATAAAACACAGACATTATTCTTCTTTGGAAGAATATATGACCAGAATGAATAGATATACAACTATTCAAGCAAGACAATTGAATAAAAAGGGAGTAGATTTTTCTTGGAAAGATTTAATAACAAAACCAACAGCAGAATTTTTAAGAAGATATTTTGCAGAGGAAGGTTTTAAGGATGGTTTGCATGGTTTAAACCTTTCTTTACTGCAAGCATTTTCGGAAGTTGTTCTTTATTCAAAACTATGGCAAAAGCAAGATTTTAAAAAGCGAAAAATAGATGTTCGAGATGTAGAAGAAACTATCATTAAGTCATATAAAGATTTTTCCTGGTGGATAATAACCTCAAAAATTTCAATTTCAACAAAACTCATTAATAAATTATGGTTAAAAATAAAAAGAAAACTAAAGTATCAATAATAATTTTAACTACGAATGCTTTAGTTATGATTAAAGAGCAGCTTCTTAATGTCGCAGAATTAGATTCTGGAAACTTGGATATTGAATGTTTGGTAGTCGATAATGATTCAGGTGATGGAACTGAAGAAGCAATCAAAAATTACAAACTTCCCAATATGAAATATAAGTTTATTCAAAGTGGAGCCAACTTAGGATTTGCTGGAGGGAATAATGTGGGGATTAAAGACTCTATAAAACGAAAAGTTGACCACATTATTTTGATGAATAATGATTTAATTTTACCAAAAGATGTTGTTACTAAACTTGTTAAGTATATGAACGAAAATCCAGATGTTGGAATTACTTCTCCAAAAATGTATTTTGCAAAGGGATATGAATTTCATAAAGATAGATATACAGATAAGGAAAAGGGAAATGTTATTTGGTATGCCGGTGGAGTATTAGATCGAGAAAATATCTATTCGACTCATAGGGGCGTAGATGAGGTGGATTGTGGACAATATGAAAGAACTGAAGAAACAGATTTCATAAATGGGGCCTGCGTAATTGTTAGAAGGGAAGTATTTGAAAAAGTTGGACTTTTAGACGCGTCATTTTTCTTGTATTGGGAAGATGCTGATTTTAGTATGAGAGTTAAAAGAGAAGGATTTAAGGTGATGTATTTTCCTAATACTTGTATGTGGCATAAAGTATCGGCCTCAACAGGAGGATCAGGAAGCCCTACAAATGATTATTTTTTGACTAGAAACAGATTTACTTTCGCATTAAGATATGCAAAATTAAGAACCAAGTTTGCAGTTTTTAGAGATACAATAAGGCTTATATTTATTGGTCGCACATGGCAAAAGTGGGGAGCAATTGATGCATTATTAGGAAGGCATGGAATGGGGCAATGGAAACATCGTTAAGTGTAATAATATTAATAGGAGAAAAAGTAGATAAGGTTTTATATAAAAAATGTTTAGCTTCAGTTTCTTGGGCTGATGAAATAGTTAAGATTGAAACAAAAAATGAAAAAGGGGGCTTTTCGGATTGGAGAAATTTAGGGTTTAAAAAGGCAACTAAAGATTGGATTTTATATATTGATACAGATGAAGAAGTAACGAAAGAATTAGAAAGGGAAATAAAAAAGGTTATTAGTAATTCAACAATAAAAAATTCCAGTTATGCAATACCAAGAAAAAATATAATTTTCGGAAAAGAATTTAAACATGGGGGGCAATATCCTGATTATCAAAAAAGACTTTTTTTAAAGAAAGATTTTATTAAATGGTTTGGAAATCTTCATGAAGAACCAAAATTTAAAGGTAATCTAGGACTTCTTAAAAATCCCATTATCCACCACAAGGACTTAAATATAAATCAAATGTTGGAAAAAACTAATATGTGGTCTGAAATTGAAGGTCAATTAATGTTTGACACAAATCATCCTCAAATGAATATTATTAGGTTTTTTTCAGCAGGAATAAGAGAATTTTATTTAAGAATGATAAAACAAAGGGCCTTTTTAGATGGTGCAAAGGGAGTAATATATGCATTCTATCAAGTGTATAGCAGGTTAATTTCATATTCAAAATTATGGGAAAAGCAGCAATCTACAACCCGTATCTAGATACCCTTGGGGGGGGAGAAAGGTACACCTTATCTTTTGCTAAAGTTTTAGCAGAAGAGGGTTTTAAGGTAGATATACAATGGAAAGAAAAATCTATAAAAGAAAAAATTCAAGCAAGGTTTGGAATTAAATTGGACGATAGAATTGATTTTATTGATGATATTAAAAGAGGTGAAAATTATGATACTTGTTTTTGGGTAAGCGATGGAAGTATCCCCACCCTTAGGTCCAGATCTAATTTTATTCATTTTCAAGTTCCGTTTAAAGATGTAGACGGAAAAACATTGCTTAATAAAATGAAACTTTTTAGAGTTAAAAAAATAATTTGTAATTCGAAATTTACTAAAAAAGTAATCGACAAAGAATACGGAGTTAATAGTTTGGTTATTTATCCTCCGGTTGATCTAAGTTCTCTTAAACCCAAAAGAAAAGAAAAAACGATTCTTTATGTTGGCAGATTTTCAAATCTGGTCCAAAGCAAGAGTCAGGATGTTCTAATTAATTCTTTTAAAAATTTAGTTAAAGAAAAGTTTTTTCAGAATTATAAATTAATTTTAGCCGGAGGAGTTGAGATTGGAGTTGGAGATTATTTAAATAAATTAAAAAAATCAGCCGGAAATTATAATATTGAATTTATTGAAAGCCCTGATTTTAAAACATTAAAAGAAATATACGGAAAAGCAAAATTTTTTTGGTCGGCAGCGGGCTTTAATGTAAATGAAATAAATAACCCCGAAAAAGTTGAGCATTTTGGCATAACTTTAATTGAAAGTATGGCGGCAGGTTGTGTTCCCATTGTGTATAATGCCGGGGGTTACAAGGAAATAATTACCAGTGGAGAAAATGGTTATTTGTGGAAAAATAAGAGAGATTTAATAAAGATAACAAAAGAAGTAATTGAAACCTCGGGACTTTATAAAAATATTTCAACAAAAGCCAAAAAGTCTTCCGGTGAATATGATTACGAGGTTTTTAAAATAAATATATGTCAAATATTAAGTTAAATAAAAATTCAAAAGGAACAAAAGCCGTTGAACTGCATGAACATGTCCCCGCCGATTGGTATTATGAATCTTTAAGGGTTGATATGTTTCAAAGATTTTGGCATAAAACCAGATTTAGAGAAGTAATTAAAGTGTCTGAAAAAGCAGGGAAGGTGTTAGACATCGGTTGTGCCGATGGAGTGTTTCCAGAAGTAATATTTGATGCCACAAAGGCAGATTCTTTAATTGGAATTGATGTTATTAAAACTTCAGTAGAATGGGCAAAGAAACACTGGAAGAAAAAAAAGAAGATGAAGTTTTCGGTTGGCGATGCTCAAAATTTAAAATTTAAGGCAAATGAGTTTGATGCGGTTTATATAATGGAAGTGTTAGAACATGTTGAAGATCCCTTAAAAGTTTTGTTGGAAATAAAAAGAGTTTTAAAAAGAGGTGGGTATGGAGTATTTTTAATACCGTCCGATAATGATTTATTTAAGATAGTATGGTGGTTATGGCTTCATTTTTACCCAAGGGGCTGGGTTTGGAGGGAAACCCATATTCAAACATTTAGGGGTAATTTTCTTCCTTCAGTATGCAAAAAAGCCGGTTTTAAAATTGAATTGAACAGGAAATTTAATCTAGGAATGCTACACTTAGTAAAAGTAAGAAAAAAATAATATGAAAGTTTCAGTCGTAATGCCCAGTTTAAACGGTAAAACTATTTTGGAGAAAAATCTTCCGAAACTTCTTATTGCCTCCGAAAACCCGAAAAATAGCATTTGTGAAATTATTATCGTTGATGATGGGTCGTGGGATGACAGTGTTTCTTTTTTAAATAATAATTTTAAAGATAAAATTAAACTGATAAAACATACCAAGAACAGGGGATTTTCAGCCAGTGTTAATATCGGAGTGAGGGCAACTAAGGGAGATTTACTTCTTTTAATTAATATTGATGTTATTCCTGAAGTTGATTTTTTGGAATCTGCTTTAAAACATTTTAATATTAAAAAAGTTTTTGCGGTTTCACTTCACGAAAAAGGATATGGGTCGGCCAAAAGTTATTTTGGGGATGGATATATTCAAATTGCAATGGGCGAAGAAAATGAAAAGACCCATCCAAGTTTTTATGTGAGCGGAGGAAGCGGTCTTTTCAGAAAATCTATTTGGAAAGAATTAGGTGGAATGGATGAAAAATTACTGTCCCCATTTTATTGGGAAGATATTGATCTTTGCTACAGAGCTTTAAAACGAGGTTATATAAACCTTTGGGACCCAAACGGTAAAGTCCTCCACCATCACGAATCTACAATTTCAAAATTTCCCAAAAAATATGTCGGAAGAATAAAAGAAAGAAATCAACTTTTAGTTATTTGGAAAAATATTCATAGTAAATCATTAATTAGAAAACATATCCTAGGTGTTATATCGAGAACTCTTAAACATCCGGGCTATTTAAGGGTTGTGCTTATGGCTTTAATGCGCCTTAAGATTGCGATGAAAGCCAGAAAGAAAGAAATTAAGGAAGGAAAAGTTGGTGATGAAGCAATTTTTTCAATGTTTTCATAATGGAAATAACACTTTCAATAGTAATTGTAAATTTAAATACTAAGGATTTAACCGTAAGGTGCATTAGATCAATTCAAAAAGAAACCGGTAATTTATCTTTTGAAGTTTTGCTAACCGATAATGGGTCAAATGACGGGTCTGTTGAAGCATTTAAAAAAATAAAAAAAGAGGCTTTTTGGAAAGATAGATTTACCTTAATTTTAAATGACAGTAACACTGGTTATGGTAAGGCAAATAATCAAGGGATAAGAAGAGCAAAAGGAAGATACCTTTTACTTCTTAATAACGATACGGTGGTTCATAAAGACGCTTTGCAAAATTTGGTTAAATTTGCCGAAAATACTCCCGATGCGGGAGTTGTTGGCAGTAAACTTTTAAATATTGATGGAACTTTGCAAATGTCCTGTTTTAATTTTCCGACGATTACAAACGCCATCAAAGAATATTTTTTTGGCAAGAAGGGATTGTTTGATAAATTTGCCCCGAAGGGAAAGTTACCTGTAACTGTTGATTCAGTTGTTGGGGCAGTTTTCTTAATTACACCAAAAGCAAGAAGATTGGTTGGAATTTTGGATGAGAGATATTTTGCCTATTTTGAAGATATTGATTATTGCAGACAGGTTTGGAAAAAAGGTTTAAAGGTTTATTATTTGCCTGGTTCCGTAATTACTCATCACCATGGCGCAACGTTTAAAAAATTGGCAGATGAAAGCGAAAGATGGAAAAAATTAATTCCATCAAGCAAAATTTATCACGGTTTAATTAAACATTACATAATAAATATGGTTATTTGGTCAGGTCAAAAATGGCAAAAACTCATAAATTAAAGTATGAGTAAATTTATCAAAAATAAAAATAAGTTTTTTTGGATTCTTTTAGTAATTATTTTTACTATTCCAGCATGCTCAAATTTACTTCGTTCTGGTTTTTTCTCAATGCAAGATGATTTACAAGCATTTCGTGTGCAACAACTGGATAAATGTTTAGACGATGGTCAAATTCCTTGTCGATGGGTTCCCGATGCGGGTTATGGGTATGGATATCCTCAATTTAATTATTACCCACCATCTGTGTATTATTTTGGAGCTATCTTACATAGAGTTGGTTTTGAGTATATAGATACCGTAAAAATCCTCTTTATTTTAGGTTATATTGCTTCAGCTATAGCAATGTTTGTCTTGGTGGATTCATTAATTGGACACTGGTCGGCATTTGTTTCCTCAGTTCTTTATACATATGTTCCATATAAAGCGGTTGAGGTATATGTTAGGGGAGCAATGAGTGAATTTTGGGCTTTAACTTTCTTTCCATTAATATTTTGGGCTATATATAAGTTTATAAAAACTGAAAAGAAAAGATATTTTATCTGGTTTTCATTTTTTTTATCACTTTTATTAACAACTCATAACTTGATGTCTTTAATATTTGCACCAGTCGCAATTGTTTGGACAATATATTGGATAGTTTTAGAGAAAAAAATAAAATTATGGTCAAGAATTACAATGTCGGGTTTATTAGGTGTCGGTTTAGCCGCATTTTTTACATTACCCGTGTTATTTGAAAAAAAATTTGCTCATGTTGATTCTGTTTTATCGGGCTATTTTGACTATAGAGCCCATTTTGTCAGTCTTTATAAAATTTTTATATCTCGTGAATGGGGTTATGGATCATCGGGTTTTCCCAATGAAAAATTAAATTTATCAGTAGGTATTATCCAATGGGTAGTGGGTATTGGCGCAGTGGTACTTGCGTTGATAAATTATAGAAAAAACAAAAAGTTTTCTGTTCTCACTTTATTACTTTTTATCTTATCACTATTTACTGTGTTTATGATTCATATGAAATCAAGTTTTATTTGGGCCCAACTACCTGTTCTTTGGTGGTTGCAATTTCCGTGGAGATTTTTATCTGTAAGTATTTTTCTTTTGGCAATACTTTCTGGTTTAGCAGTTTACCTTTTCAAAAAATTTAAAATAATTTTGGGAGTTTTTTTGATCTTTTTTAGTATAATATTAAATATTGATTTTTTTGTTCCCAAAGATTGGTTAAATATTACTGACCTTGATAAATTTTCTGGAGCAAGTTGGCAAAAGCAAATGACAATTAGTATTTTTGATTATTTGCCAATATATGCCCAGTTTCCTCCAATTAATGAAGCTCCGGATTTGCCTGAAATTTTAGATGGAAATGCTTTGATTAAGGATTATCAAAAAGGAAGTAATTTCCAAATTGGTGAAATCGAAGTTTTAGAAGATGCAACAATTAGAATTCCTCTATATGATTTTCCAGGAATGCAGGTTAAAGTAGATAATAAAAAAATAGATCATTATAATAATGATTGCAGAGGGCAAGAGTTTTGCTATGGATTAATAACTTTTAAACTATCAAGAGGTGAGTATCAAATTGAAACAAGATTAACAGACACACCTGTTAGAAAAATTGGCAATTATTTAACGTTAATTAGTATTTTTATAATTATATGGCTAATTTACTAAAAAAATATAAGCATAGCTTGCCACTTCGTGGTTGGATTTTAATATTAATCACGGTACTCGGTGTTTCTGTTTCGTTACCTCTTTTGAGATCGGGTTATTTCTCACATCAGGACGATTTGCAAGTAATGAGAATTTTTGAAATGAGAAAGTGTTTTTCTGATTTCCAAATTCCATGTAGATGGGTACCTGACATGGGTTGGGGAAATGGTTTTCCGCTGTTTAATTTTTATGGGGTTTCAACCTACTACTTAGGAGCAATTATTAGTTTTTTCGTAGGTTTTTTGAATGCTTCCAAAATTTTGTTTTTTATTTCTTTAACTGCTGGTAGCTACGGCGTTTACGCGCTTGTGCGCGATTTATGGGGAAAATATGCTGGATTAACTTCTGCAGTTTTATATTTATTTGTTCCCTATAAAGCCTTGGATGTATACGTACGCGGCGCACTTTCAGAAAGTATGGCACTTGCCCTGATACCATTTGTTTTGTATTTTGGCTACAAAAAAAGTTATAAATTATTCGTTCTAACCTTATTCTTATTTTTGATAACTCATAACATAATGACGATTATATTTCTTCCGATTATTTTATTGTGGATGATTTATTGGAATGACTTGCGAATTGTAATAATAACTTTTGTTATTACTCTTGGTTTGTCATCCTTTTTTATCTTACCTGCATTTTTTGAAAAAAGTTTAGTGCAAACCGAAAGTCTAACTAGATTTGAACTTGATTTTAGAGCTAATTTTATTAGTATAAAACAATTATTTTTTAATAGAGTTTGGGGATATGGCACATCAATCCCAGGGCCAGAGGGTAGGATGAATTTTCAAATAGGGTGGCCACACTGGATTCTTACTGCCTTGTCTTTAGTTATTGTTCTATTTAGAAAAAAAGAAAAACACATGTTACTTGTTACTTGTTGCTTGTTACTTTTTATATTTTCGATATTTATGACTCACAACAAGTCTTCGTTTATTTGGGAAAATATAAATATTTTAGAGTATTTTCAATTTCCATGGAGGTTTTTGTCACTTTCTGTTTTAACTTCATCTATATTGGGCGGCTTTGTTGTTTTGGTTGTTAAAGAAAAATTTCAGAAGTATTTATGTGCTTTAATAATAATTACAACAGTTATACTAAACTGGAATTATTTTAAACCTAAAGAGTATTATAAAATTACTGACAAGCAAAAACTATCTGGTGAACTTTGGGAACAACAAAGAAAAGGAGCGCTTTTAGATTATTTACCAAAGACTGCGCTAGAACCAAGAGAAGGTGCAAATACTACTTTGACAAATTTCGTAAGCCATTCAAATAAATTTTCATTTGAAATTAATCTTGATAAAGAAACTCAAATTGAGGTTCCAGTTTTTTATTTTCCAAATTGGGAGGCAACTGTTAATGGAAAAGTCTATCCATTAACGCATGATAACATTCTTGGTAGAATTTCTATTCTCTTACCTGAAGGAAATCATAAAGTGGTTGGAAAGTTTAAAAATACAGCGCTTAGAACATTTGCAAACACGATAACTTTAATTAGTGTAATTGGTTTTATCTTAATATGCAGAAAAAAATATATTTAACCGCGAAGTGGCAAGCTTTGCTTACAATATTGGCACTTTCTATTCCTGCAGTTAGATATCTTTTTGTAAACGGATTTTTTGGTGTTTCAGATGATCTTCATATTGGATGGTTATTTGAAATGGATAGGGTTATTAAGATGCTGCAATTTCCACCTAGATTTGTTCCAGATTTAAGCTTTGGATTCGGATATCCACTTTTTACTTTTGTTTATCCACTCCCTTTTTATATTGCTGAAATATTTCATCTAATTGGTTTTTCATTAGTTAATAGTGTGAAGCTTGTGTTTGGTCTTTCAATTCCTTTTTCAATGTTTTTTATGTACAAATTATTAAAAAATTATTTGACCGAAGAATTATCTTTAGCTGGTGCAGTACTTTATATTTATGCCCCTTATAGGGCTTTGGAGATTTTTGTAAGGGGAACGATAGGGGAGATAGTTGCTTTTGTGTTTTTTCCTTTAATAATACTTTCTTTTATTAAATTAACTGAAAGTAATTTTTCAAAAAAATGGATAGGAATTGCAGGAGTTTCAACCGCGGCACTTATTCTATCGCACAATATTATGGCGTATATGTTTATCCCCTTTTTGATAATTTTTGTAATTGCCCGGATTGTTTGGATTTCTAAAGAGAAAAAAGAAGCAATTTTAAATACTTTTAAAGGATTATTTTTAGGATTACTTTCATCAATTTATTTTTGGTTTCCAGCCATTTCCGAAAGTGGACTAATGCACTACAGTACTGTGTTTAATTTTTATGACCACTTCCCCGCATTAAAACAATTCATAACTCCATATTGGGGTTATGGAGCATCGGTACCTGGTAATTACGACACAATGTCTTTTTATATGGGTCTTGTCGGTTTAATAGTAGTGATACTTGGTTTTGGTGTATTTTTATCAAAGATTAAAAAATTTTCCAAAAACGAAAAAATATTTGTTGGTTGGGGAGTATTTGTGTTTTCCCTTTCTGTTTTTATGATGAATTTTAGATCCGTTTATCTTTGGAGGACTCTTCCTCTTTTACCTTATTTTCAATTTCCATGGAGATTTATCGCAATGACTACTTTAGTAAGTCCATTATTTTTAATTGGGTTTTCTAAATTTCCAAGTAAACTTATGAAGATTATTTCTTTGATAATAATTTTTCTAGCAATTTTATTAAATTTTAACTATTTTAAAACAAGCGAATATTTAGGAAGAATGGACGATTACTATATAGATAGGTTTATTCCTGTGCCTGTTGCAAGTGAAGCGTATAAAAAAACTTCAGAGGAATATTTAAGACTTCCTGTTAATAATGAAATTAGACCAAATGAAAATTACCCCAGAGCTTTTACCGATGATAATTCAGTAAATATTGAGATTCGGGAAACGAATGCTTTAAATGCAAAAATTGTTACACATAGCGATAATGAATTTATACTAAATTATAATAAGTATTATTATCCTGGATTCATTGCCAAAATTGATGGGGAGTTAGTAGAAATTACACCAGGTAGGCCATTTGGACAAATTTCATTCGTGGTTCCAGGTGGTAGTCATATTGTTGATGTTGTCTACAGAGAATCGCCAAATAGACTTATATTTGATTTAGTTTCATTGGTTACTATTAGTTATTCTATTTTTTTAATACTTAGAAAAAACAAATGAACAAAGGATTTGTAAAATTATTAGTCTTAGCTATTTTTTTAAGACTTTTAGTATCTGCCTTTTTATTTCATCCTGATATAAAAACTTATAACTTCCAAGCTTCATTTTTAAAAAAAGGTGTAATTAATATTTATAGTTATCTAATAAACAATAAAGCAACTCTTCCAATAAAAGAGGAGTTTGTTTACTTTCCACTAACTTATTTCACGGTTGGTGGGTATCAAGCAGTTATCTCTAGTTTTTTGGGACCTGATTTTAATACTTGGTTAACTGATGCTGGATCAAATTCAATGGTTAATAATCTTAATATTTTTAAATATTTAATTTTATTGAAATTGCCACTATTTATTATGGATATTTCCATTGCCTTTCTATTGTTGAAATTTTTTAAAGATAAAAAAGATGGGAAGAACGCATTTACTTTATGGTTATTTAATCCTTTTACAATAATTTTAATTTATGCATTTTCAAATATTGATCTTTATGCCGTACTTTTAAGTTTGATTGCATTTTTTTATATTAAAAGAGATAAATTAATTAAAGCATCTGTTTTTATTGGACTTGCTGCATCTTTTAAACTTTATCCAATACTTTTTGTTCCATTTCTATTAATGAAAGCAAAAACTACAAAGGAAAAAGTTTTATCAGTATTGGTCCCAGTCCTGACCTTGTTTGTAGTTATAGTACCATTTTGGTCACCTGCTTTTGTGGAATCTGCTTTAGTATCAGGATTATCAACAAGAATATTTAGCCCGGGGTTTCCGATAGGATTTGGTGAGTCAATTGTTGTTGGTCTATTTTTATTGTCTAGTCTTTTTTTCACTGGGTGGATATTTGGAAAGAAAATAAAACTATTTAATTATTTTGTTACTATGCTTCTTGTTATTTTTTCTTTTTCACACTTTCATATATCTTGGTTACTTTGGATTTCACCATTTTTAGTAATACTTGCAGTTTCCAAACCCACTCTAAAATGGTTAATATTTTTCTGGGCAATTTTTGCGATTTCAATTCCTTTGTTTTATTCGGACAGGTCAATGACAATATCTTTATTTAGAATTTATACAAATTGGTATGATTTTCTACCAACACCGTTTATTATCACTCAAAAATTTTATGATCCATACAATTTTCAAAGCATTTTACATTCTGTGTTAGCGGGTTTGTCAGTAGCAATATCAATTAAACTATTAGGAAAGGAAAATAAAATAAAATAAAAAAGATGATTTGGTTTACAAGTATATCAATTATGTTTTTGTTGTTTATCATTCCTGGATTAATGGCAGGTTTAATAGATATGATACCCGCAGGTGATCAACCGGGCTATAGCGTTGATTCTAGAGCTTCAATATATCGAGATAGATACTTTACTCAATATTTTATTTCAAAAGATAAAAATTTAACTGCAGTTGCTACCTCAATTAAAAATCCTAATTTGAAGAATAAAAAAAATATAATCTTTAATCTTTACGACGATAAAAATGTTCTTACTAGAACTACTACATTAAACGGAATGAACATCGAAGATGGTAGTTTTATAAAAATAATATTTGAAAAAATTCCAGATTCTAAGAATAAAAAGTATCACTTTACACTTTCTTCGCCTGATGCAGGTGAAGAAGAAACAATAGAAGTGTTTTTAACCGGGCCAACTAATGAAATATTAAACTATATATATGACGAAGTGAATAAACCAGGTGGTACTCCAATGGTAACGTTCCATAAACCTGATAGTTCCCCAGAAACAATAAAATTAGTTTATATTAATTGGTTTTCCAAACTTCTACCTCGTCATTTTCAAAAAATTTAGTTAATCCAATTTCTTCTAAATCAATTTTTGGTTTTAATGCTTTCGGAAAGTATAAAATATCAATACCGGTTTCTAATAATGCATCTTTAACTGTTTTAACGACTTCACTTTCAAATACTATTTTCTTGGTAGCAAGTCTTCGTTTATAGTCATACCCCATGATATCTACTTGTTCGTAATCATCAAAATATGTTCTTCTTGATGAGAATGCAGATACATATGAAGTGTCGAACCAATCCCAAATATCTGGAGTTACTCTCCCAAGGTTTATATGTTGGTTATATGGCGGGGTTAGAATAACAGTGTCTTTACTTGAATTTTTATTTATAAAATCTAAAGCACTAAGTTCGAATGAACTAATTTTAGCAAATGCAGGTCGGGAGTAGAATTCATAAAGTAAACCCACTTGTGTCGGTATCATTAAAATTATAATTAATGGAATTAAAAATTTAAATTTTTTGGGTTTTGTGATTTTTGAAACAGCAATACCTGAAAGAATTCCAAATAGAAGTATAAAGTATTGTAGAAATTGACTGGTGTTACTGGCTACACCCTTTTGTAAAAATATTAAAGGAAGGACTAAAGAAAAAAGAATTGAAATTTTAAAGATATTATTTTGTTTGAGGAATTCCCAAAGTCCTAAAAACCTAACTCCCAAGTTTCCAAAGAAAAATATTAAAAATCCCAATCCTTCCAACCACACAACTCGTTTCCAGTTGTGTTCATATATATATGTTTGGCGTCTTAATTCCCAATCAAGTAAATTTAATCTTGAAGGTTCGACTATCATTGTCCTTATATACCACCATGGTTCATATATTAGAAATGATGTAGAATTGGATGAATTGGGTAGATATAGGGAAAGGGCAAGAATTCCACTGGATAAGGAAAGTATAAATAATCTAATATCCCTTTTTCTTATAAGTTCCCGGGTTCCGATAATTGCAAGGGTTCCAAGAAGTATTACTCCAGCATAAATCTTAAAAGACGAAATTGTTCCTAATAGCATTAGACAGATAAAAAAATATTTTATCTTTTCATTTTTTAACTTTTGATCTAAAAATACTAAGACAAAATATATTGTAGATAGAAAAAGAAAATTGGAAATTATTTGTGGTGGGTTACCACTTGAACTTTGTGGTTGTGTTGCCCAAAAAAGACTTTCACCTCCAATAGTTTTATTTTTAAGATAAGTTACCATAAAACCAAAACTTCCTGCGAAGTAAGTAAAAATAGTGGCCCAGATAGAAGCTGAAAAATTATTAGTAATTTTTTTCGTTAAAAAATAAACCGATACTCCTAAAAATAAAGAATAAATTAATGGGAATATCCTAAAATAAAGATTAACATCACTAATGGGGGTATATTTACTAAAAATTGCTGGTGCGATGTCGGAAAAGAAATGATAATTTAAAAGTCTTTCTCCGTTAAAAATAGGGTTTTGAAATGGATAACCTTTCTTCATTTCTTCCATTAAGGCAATGTGCCAAGTACTGTCGTGTCCATGTGCACTCCAAAAAACCAGGTCTCCATTTTGAAATATCCCACTGGGAGAAATAACTGCCAACTGTCCAATAATACCTAAAGAGAATACTAATAAAACTAAAAATGTTTTTAAGTTAAAGGTAATTTTTATTTTTTTAATACTCTTAATTAATTGTTTGAAACCAAATATTACTCCAAGGATAGTAACTGGTATAATTAAATCAGGAATATTTAATACCATTAGTAAGTATGAAAGAAGGGTGAAGGCACTAAAGACAAAAATTGAACCCACTAGAATGCTTTCCATTATTAGATTATATAATAGTTATGACATAATAAAAAAATGAAAAGAAAATCTATAATTACACTTTTAGTGATACTTCTTTTAGGATCAATTCTAAGAATTCATAAAATTTCTTCAATGTCACTTTATGGAGATGAACTCACAATGGTGTATGATTCCTATTCTATTTTAAAGACTGGAAAGGATCAAACAGGCGAAGCATATCCTTTGACCTTTAAAATGGGCGCAGGAAGACCTGCGGGATATGTTTATTTCTCGATCCCCTTTGTGGCTACCTTTGGACCCAGTGTGTGGGGTGTAAGGGGATTATCTATCTTTTCGGGATTAGGAATTATTATTTTGATGTTTTTCTTTGGCAAAAAGTTATTTAATGAAAAAGTAGGTCTGGTTGCATCTTTTTTAACATCAATTTCTCTTTGGGATTTATATTTATCTCGTGCAGGATTTGAGGCACATTTTGCATTATTTTTAGCCCTTTTGGGTGTAGTTTTATTTGTTTATAAAAAATATATTCCAATGGCAGTTTTTTGGGGCCTAGCAATCTTTAGTTATCCAACATTTAAATTAACAATTCCACTATTGTTTTTAATTTTACTATTACTTAATGGGTTTAAAAAAGTTTTTAAAAACAAAATCTTTCTTATCTCAATTTTAATTTTAGCTTCTTTTGCTGGATTTGCACTCAACGAAACATTTAAAGGTGTTTCTGAACAAAGATTTTTGAGTATCAATGTTTTTTCAGATACAAATTTAAAAGAAAGTATTATTCAGAAAATTAATGAACAAAGAAATCTTTCGACATTTCCTGAAGTTTTAAAGCCATTAATTTATAATAAGCCTCTTAAATATTCACGAATTCTTTTTGAGAATTATCTGGATAATTTATCTCCACATTTTTTATATTTACGTGGAGATGGTAATCCTCGTCATAATCCGGGGGAAACGGGCATGTTTTATTTAGTTGAACTTCCTTTATTATTTGTTGGATTGTATTTTTTGGCAAAAGGAGAAAAGAAAAAATTATGTTTATTAGTTTTATGGATATTAATAGTTCCTCTTGCAACTATGTTGACAGGAGAACCACACGGGCTTCGTAATAACTTCATTATTCCGCCATTCGTCTTAATTTCCAGTTTTGCATTAACAAAGATTTCTAAAAAATTAAGTATTATAGCTTTTACTTTAATTGGTATTCAATTAATATTTGTTTTAATGACGGTTTACTTTTATGCACCTAATAAATTCGGGAGTTTTTGGTCAGCCAGAGCACGTGATGTGGTTTTGGAAGTAATTAATCAGAAGGATAAATACGAAACGATAGTTTTATCAACCAATATTGATAATGTTGAATATGCTTATATAACCTATACAAAGGTAGATCCAAATGAGGTGATTTTTCAGTATGGAAAACTACCCAAGAAATACGATAATGTAATAATCACTGACAAAGTTAGTCAATATATTAATACTGAAAATATCCTGATCTTAGAAGAATGAAAGATAAAATTATATCAATCTTTAATATTAGAAATATATCAGTACAATTAAGATTAATTGTCTTATTAATAATTTTAGTTTTAGCTACGCTTGTAAGGTTTTATAAATTGGATAAAGTCCCGCCATCTTTAAATTGGGATGAAATGGCAGCGGGGTACAACGGATTTACAATTGCAAATTGGGGTGCAGATGAGTATGGAAATAAATATCCTATTATATTTAAATCATTTGGAGATGATAAACACCCGGTTCATATTTATTTAACAGCACTGGTTGTTAAAATTTTTGGTTTATCTGATTTTTCAACTCGGGCAAGCAGTGCAGCAATCGGAGTGTTGGCCATACTTGCAATTTATCTTTTGGTAAAAGAATTGTCTAAAAGTGAACTAATAGCACTTTTATCTTCCTTATTTTTAGCAGTTTCCCCGTATCATATACATTATTCAAGGGGTCTTTGGGAAGCTAATTTCGCTTTATCCTTTCTAATTTTTGGTCTTAGCAGTTTTTATATCGGCTTAAGGAAAAATAATTGGTTAATTCCGCTCTCGTTTTCTTTTTTTGGATTAAGTTTTTTTTCATATCATTCAGCTAAAATTATTGTTCCAATAATAGTTTTTCTTGTTTGTCTATTTAATTTAAAAAAATTATTATCAAATAAAAAGATATTAATCTGGTCAACACTAGTAGTTTTTATTTTTGCGGGACTTATTCTAAAAGAGCCAAGGATATTAGGGTTTGCAAGAATAAATCAAACTAAATTTTCATCAGAAGTACTAAATAAATATGGTGGAGAATTAAATACTATTATTCATAATTATAAAGAGTATTTTACTTATTCTTATCTTTTTCAAAACGGTGACCAAAGTTCAAGAGCTTCAGTAAAGGTAGTTGGGGAATTTTATAAAATTGATCTACCACTAATGCTTATTGGTTTGTTTGCGCTTTTGCTTCGCAAAAAATGGCAGGCATTAATAATATTAATAACATGGTTAGTACTTTCTCCAATACCTGGTGCCGTATCAGCATTGGAACCAAGTGCCACAAGGGGTATTTTTATAATTGCTCCAATAATACTTTTGTCTGCAATTGGGGCCTCTGGTTTGATTTTATTTTTTAAAAATAAATGGATAAGAATATTGATAACTTTACTAGTATTACTTTTTTTAGGCAGGGAAGTTGTTAATTACACTTCATATTATTTTACAAAATATGCAGAAAAAGAAGCAATAGAATGGCAATATGGAATGAAGCAAATCGTAGAATATGTAAGTGAAAACCCAGACTACTACAGAGTATATATGGATAAGATTAGACAACAACCTTACATATTTTTCTTATATTATCTAAAGACTCCTCTCCCAGAATTCTTAAGTTCGGTAAAATATGATGAAACTGAATCAAAAAGTTATAACACCGTACTTTTCTTTGATAGATATCAATTTGGAGATTGGGATATAATAGGCAGTTATCCAAATAACAATATATTATATGTAATAACTCCAAGTTATTATGGTGGTTTAAGATATTTACAACAGTTTGATGTTAAAAAACTTGTTAAATATCCAAATAAAAATGACGCGTTTTACATGGTTAGTGGATATGAATAATAAATTTAATTCATTCAAATGTGTAAACATGGCCTTTTTAAGGCATAATTAACATATGATAAAAAAATATTTTAATATTCTTTTAGGTCTAATTATTGTAGTTGCATTTTTTTTACGGTTTTATAAAATAACTTCAATTCCACCATCTCTAAATTGGGATGAGACTTCTATTGCATATAACGCGTATTCAATTTTAAAAACAGGTAAAGATGAATGGGGACAGATAATGCCACTTCATTTTAAATCTTTCGGTGAATATAAACTTCCGGCACAAATTTATGCTTCGATTCCGGGAATTTTCTTTTTTGGTTTAAATGAACTTGGAGTTAGAATTACGCCGGTTATTTATGGGACTTTAACGGTATTGCTTTTGTATTTTTTGGTTGAAGAATTTTTCAGGAAAAAACCCATTTCACTTATTTCCTCCTTATTACTAGCAATTTCACCGTGGCATATTCAACTAACCCGCGCTTCTTTTGAATCTTCTTTTTCTCTGTTTTGGGTTATTATGGGGATACTGTTTTTAGTAAAAGGTTTAAAAAACAAAAAATGGCTGGTACCATCCATATTACCTTTTGTGGTATCAATTTATACATATAATAGCGCTAGGGTTTTTACTCCACTTTTTCTTTTTGTAATTGTAATAATATTTAGAAAATATTATTGGAAAATCAAAAAGACGTTTTTATTAGTCAGTATATTATTTATTGTTTTATTAATTCCACTTGTGCCATTTGTATTCTCTGGAGAAGCCGGTGCAAGATATAAATTAGTTAGCATTACAGATGATGCAGGTCTAATTCCAAGGATTGAGGAAAGAAGAAATAATTCAAAACTACCAATATTTTTAAATAAATTAATAAACAATAAATATTCGTATAATTCGTATTATTTTTCTAAAAATTACCTAGCTCATTTTACTCCAGACTTTTTGTTTATTAGCGGTGCGGGTCATAAGCAACATCATGTTCAAGGCGTTGGGGAACTATATTGGTTCCAAGCTCCATTTTTGTTGTTTGGTATTTATCTTTTGGTCAAAAAAAAGGACGAAAGTTTAAAAATAATTCTCCCTTGGTTACTTTTAACTTTTATTCCTGTTTCGATGACAAATGATAGTATTCCAAATGCATTAAGAACATTAATTGCTGTTCCTCTTTATCAAGTTTTTACTGCAGTAGGAATTTATTATTTTTATAAATTAAGTAAAAACAAAAAAGTGGTTAATGTAATTTTATTTGTATCATTAATATTTTTTGTTATTAATTTTTCTATCTACTTAAAAAATTACTTTTACTTATATCCAATTAATTACTCACGTGATTGGCAATATGGTAATAAGCAGGTGGTTGAGTACATAAAAAATCATCAAGATGAATATGATTTAATCACTTTTACAAGGGTATATGGGGAACCACATATATTTACACTTTTTAATCTTAAATATGATCCAGTAAAATTTCAGAACAGCCCAAATTTAGATAGATTTGAAACATATGATTGGGTGAGGGTGCTAAAGTTTGATAAATATTATTTTCCAGATCTTGGAGATTTTGGAACAAAATATCAAGATATTATTAACACGAACCCGGGGAAGAAAATACTTTTTATTGGAAAACTCGGAGACTTTCCAGGTAGTACTGAAATTTTAGAAAAAGTAAATTTCTTAAATGATGAAGAAGCTTTTGAAATTACAAAGAACTAATGAAAAATGTAATAAAGTTAATTAAAAGTAATTTTATTCTTATTTTAATTTTATCTTTATTTCTATCAACCCGTTTGTTTAGAATAAGCCAAATACCATCTTCTGTGTATTGGGACGAGGCCTCAATTGGTTATAATGCCTATTCTGTTTTAAAAACCGGTAAGGATGAGTGGGGAGAGACACTACCTCTTCACTTTAGGGCTTTTGGTGAATTTAAATTGCCGACATATATTTACTCGGTAGTTATTTTTGAAAGTATATATGGTCTAACACCTTATGCGGTGCGTTTACCTGCAGTAATTTATGGTTTTTTAACTGTCTTGGGATTATATTTTCTAATTTTTTATATAAGTAAAAATAAAAAGATCTCACTACTAAGTTCTTTTTTGTTTACAATTACTCCATGGTTTTTTATTTTTTCAAGAACAGGCTATGAAGCAACTGCGGGACTGGCATTTTTTATCTACGCATTATATTTTTTACTACGATCAAATGAAAAAAGATTAAATATTCTAATTTCAATTGTGTTATTCATGCTTTCAGCATATAGCTACAATAGTTTTCGAATATTAACACCATTAATATTAGGACCATTTTTGTTAATTTATGGAATCAAAGCTTTTAAGAAAAAACAAAAAGGGGATCTGATAAGTTTATTTTTATCCTTGTTAATACTATTTGTGAGTATTATCCCAATATATAAATTATATTCAAAGGACTCAGGTCTTTCAAGATTGCAGACTGTGGGAACCAATAGAAACCTGGTAAGTAATTATTTCAAAAATTTTTCATATAATTTCTTATTTGTTAATGGTGACACAAATCCAAGGAATCAGATACCTGGTAGTTCACAGCTTTATTATTTAGATGCAGTATTTATACTTTTGGGAATTATTTATATCTTAAAGAAAAAAGATATAAACAATCTTTATATCTTAGCTTTATTAATATTGGCTCCAATCCCAGCCGCAATTACGAGAGAAAACCCACATGCTTTAAGGGCAATACTGGTAAGTCCAGTATTGGTTACAATATCTGCCATGGGAATTTATTACCTGTCAGAACTTGTTAAAAAGCGAAAAAATTTAATATTAATAGTAGTATTGGCACTATATGTACTATCTTTCGAAAGGTATATCTATAAATTTGGTAATGAATACAACAATTTATCTTTTGATGCGTGGCAATATCAATATAAAGAATTAATAGAGAAAAACTCCGACAATTTTTCTAAATATGAGAAAGTTTATATAACTGATAAGTATGCGCAACCTTATATATTTTTCTTGTTTTATCAAAAAGTAGATCCAAATTTATTTATCAACACAAAAACTTTAAATGATGTTTCTGATTGGGGATTTTCTACAGTTAAATCCTTTGATAAATTTAATTTTATTAAAGATTGTGGTGTAAACTCAAATGAGAAGAGTTTGGTAATATGTCCTAAATAATTATGAATAAATTATCGGTAGTTCTAGCTACAAGAAATGAAGAAGAAAACATTAAAAGGTGTTTAGATTCTGTAAAAGAAATTGCCGATGAAATAATAGTTGTAGATGAGTACTCGAAAGATAAAACTAAAGAAATTGCTGAAAAATTAGGTGCGAAAGTATACTTGGAAAAACATCATGATATTTTTCATATCACAAAACAAATTGCTTTAGAAAAGGCAACTGGTAGTTGGATTTTACAGATAGATGCTGATGAAGTATTAACACCAGAATTAACTAAAGAGATTAAAGACACCTTGTCAGGTAAGATAAAACCAAGTGAACCTTCTAAACTATTTTTAAAACATCAGGCTATTTTAGAAGCAAGAGATGGAAAAGTGGGAAAAGATGGTGGGGAAGTAGTGGGATACTTTATTCCCAGAAGAAATATGTTTTTAGGTAAACCCTTAATTCACGCTGGAGTATATCCCGATGGGGTAATAAGACTTGTGAAGAAAGGATTTGCCAGTTTCCCTCAAAAATCAGTCCACGAACAGATTAAAATTGAGGGAAGAGTGGGGTGGTTAAAAAATGATCTTTTACATTTTGACTCCCCTACTTTAAAAAAATATTTTTGGCGTCTAAATCGTTATACAGATTTACATGCAGAGGAATTGAAAAACAAAAAAATATCTAAAGGTATAGTTGGATTTATAAATTATGTAATAATAAAGCCTATTTTTACATTTTGTAATTTATATTTTAGACACTTAGGAATACTTGATGGGGTAAATGGATTTTTTTGGAGTTTTCTCTCTTCACTTCATTTTCCTATTGCCTACTTTAAGCACTCGACCTCTTGACATCTGTTATAGTTATGTTATAATTATGACATCATGTCGCCACAACTTATAACAATGGAAGATTTTGCGAGTGTTCAAGAGGCTCAAGCTGGAATTACAAAACTTTTTACAAAGGCCAAGAATAAAGGTAAATTTGTAAGAGTTATGAGAAACCAAGAGCCACTTGGTGTTTTAATTCCAAATAACATATGGGAATCATTAATTGAAGATATGGAAGCCTTATCAAGTTCCAAAAGTAATTTAATTTTAATGATGGTATTATAAAACGATGTTATAATTCAATCATGACAGCAATAGATGAAGCAAAATTAGTGGTATCTAAAATTGTAATGTACTGTAAACCACAAAAAATAATTCTTTTTGGTTCAATCGCAAGAGGAGCTGAAAATTTTGAATCTGATATTGATTTATTGATCATCAAGAAAACCAATAAAAGACGACCCTTTAGGGTTAAGGAAGTATTTGAAGCTATTCGAGGTATGGAAAGAAACTATCCATTAGATCCAATTGTCTATACTCCAGATGAAATAGAAAAAAGATTAAAAATTGGTGACTATTTTGTTACTGAGACGATGACTCAAGGAAAGGTAATGTATGCAAATTGACAGTAAGCAATTGGCTAAAGAATGGTTTGAGTCTGCATTAAGTGATTATGATTATGCACAGGTGGGTTTAAAAGAAAAAGAGACTTATCCACAGATTGCATTTTTATCTCAACAAATTGCAGAAAAATATATAAAAGGATTTTTGATTTTAAACGGAATAAATATCCAAAAGATTCATGAACTACCAAAATTATTAGATGAATGCGTTAAATTTAATAAAGAGTTGGAAAAATTGAGAGATGCTTGTGAGTTATTGACAGGTTTTTATACAGAAGTACGTTACCCTCCAGATATTCCAGATTATACTAAAAATGAAATTCTAGAAGCATTTAATAATGCTAAGTTTGTAAAAGAAACCATCGAATCTTTAATCTCATGAACTTAAAGAACAAAATTGCAGTAGTTACAGGGGCAAGTGATGGGATAGGGAAAGAAGTTTGTTTAAAACTTGCAAAAGAAGGTGTTTCTTTAGCACTAATAGCAAGAGATGAGGAAAGATTAGACGAAGTTAAGAATAAATGTATTGAATTAGATTCTCCAAAAGTAGAAAGTTATGTTTGTGACGTGTCTGATAACCAAAAAGTAAATGAAACAGTTAATAAAATACTAGTTGATTTTAACAACGTTGATATTTTATTAAACATTGCAGGTATCTGGCAAGAATTAAATTTACTGGAAAATATTCCAGATGAAGTAATCGATAGTGTAATAGATATTGATTTAAAAGGAATGATTTATATGACAAAACCTTTATTAAAGTACTTTAAAGAGGAAGATAAAGAAGCAATAATATTAAATGTATCTTCTAGGTCTGGGGTAACGGCACAGGAGGGACAAAATATATATACGGCTGCTAAATGGGGGGTAACAGGCTTTTCAGAAAGTTTAAAGGTTGATCTTAAAGATTCAAAGATAAAAGTAGCTACGATTTTTCAAGGTGGAACTAATACGGAAATGTTTAATAAGACGGGGGAACATTTTGATCAGGATAAATTTATAAAACCTGGTGATTTAGCAGACATAATTGTCTTTATGCTTTCCCGACCCCCTCAAATTTGGCTACACGATGCGAGAGTTGAGAGTTAGTTAAATAATTTTGAAGTAAATTTAGTAGCTTCTGAAAATAATAATTCCTTAATTGTTTCTGGCTCGATCTTATCTTTAAGAAATTCAATATCATAATCTTCAATATCGGTCCAATAAGTTAATTGTTCGAGGAAAAGTTTTTCGGAAAAACCCTGTTCAAATTTTTGTTTCGATAGTGACATTATTTCATCTAAAGTGAGATATCTATCCTTTATTATAAAATAGATATCGACATAATCTCGCCATTTAGGTCTTCTACCGATAATAAATGCCTTATTGGTTACGATATCTTTTATATCCATTAAATCAATAGAATCTGTTTTTATTGATTTAAACAAAGATTTATAATCGTCTCGAAAAAAAGTCACATACACGGATGTAGAGGTAGTAATATTTAATTGATCTTCTGTATCTAAGTATCTTGAACAATTTTTACCGAGAGTATTTCTAACTTTTGTCCATAAATGACGGTCCAATTTATTAAAAGTAAATATATCAAAATCACATGAGACACGATGTCCTATTTGAAGAGCTAATGCCGTTCCACCACCTAAAACTCCGATGTTTTTGAAGTCTTTTAGTTTATAAAAAACTTCTAATTTGTTTTTATCTAATGATTCTAGGAAAAGTTTTGACATAATATCTTTTATCTACAACATTATCTGGTATTTTTAATAATACTTTTTGTACAAAATTAAAAGATCTTTCAGAATAGTCTTTTGCAGGATGTTTTATAAATGTATTTTTGATTTGATCTTGGCTGTAGTTTTTAAATACCCATTTCAAATGTTCCCAACCCCCATAAGCAAAAATTTGATGAATTATATAACTCTTATCTTTTTTGGGATCTATTTTGTTAATGTCTTTACTCCATAGAATACCTTTTAAATTCGTGGGTAGTTTAATTGACATAACAGTTATATTATACAATATTTGAGGTATAATTACCTCATATGAAAATTGCAATTATAAGTGGAGATTTAAAGGATAAAGATGCAGTTAGGGGAATTGGCGTTCATACAAATGAACTAATTAAAGCATTAAAAAATGAAGCTAAAAATAAAAAGAACTTCATTTTAGATTTAAAAATGGTTAAATCTAAAGATTATGATGTAATCCACTTTACTTCATTTAAACCGTTTGTTATCTCGCTTTCATTTATAAAACCCAGAGGTACTAGATTTGTTTTGACAATCCACGATTTGATACCTTTAATTTACCCCAAAAATTATCCACCCGGGATAAAAGGCAGATTTAACTTTTTAATTAATAAATTATTAGTAAAAATGTATGTTGATGAGATAATTACAATTTCTGAAACTTCCAAGAAAGATATTTGTAGGTTTTTAAGGGTTGATCCAAAAATAGTACATGTAATTTATTTAGCGCCCAAAGAAATCTATAGTAAAAAAACTGTTACAAAGAAATACAATTTACCAAAAAAATTTGCTTTGTATACTGGAGACATCAATTACAATAAAAATATCCCCAATTTAATTAGAGCTTGTGAAATTGCAAAAATACCACTTGTGATTGCAGGAAAACAAGCATTAGAAGTTGAAAAAATGGATTTAAGTCATCCAGAAACATCACACCTTAAGGGTGTGAGTTTTAAAAATGTTATAAGATTAGGATTTATTTTAGATGAAGAACTAAATGATTTATATAATCTAGCTACAGTTTATATCCAACCTTCTTTATATGAGGGTTTTGGTTTGCCTGCGCTTGAGGCAGTTGCAGTAAAAACTCCTTTAGTTGTAACAAAAACACAAGCTTTGGTAGAAATACTTGGGGATAATGTTAATTATGTTAATCCAAATGATCCAAAAGATATTGCACGAGGAATATTAAAACCTAATATAAATATAAAATTACCAAGGGAATACACTTGGGAGAAAACTGCAAAGGAAACACTTGACGTTTATGAAAAAGCATGATATTTGGTTTGTATTAAAAAGCTTCGTTATTTGGAGAATTGCAATAACTTTAATAGCGGTTTTAGCTATTAGATACTTGCCATTATTTAGTCAGAATTTTTTTGGTGGAAAATATGTTAATTATATAACAAACCCATTGTTTTGGGGTTGGGCTAATTTTGATGGGGAACATTATCTATCAATTGCGATGTTTGGTTACAAAAATTTACAACAGTTCTATTTTCCTGTATACCCTTTTTTAATAAAAGTATTCACCTATTTTATAGGAATAGGCTTATCATCATACCTTTGGATAGGTATTTTAATATCAAATACATCTTTATTTATAGCACTTTTGGGATTTTATAAACTAGCCTTATTTGATTATTCAGAAAAAATATCAAAACTAGCTGTTATTTTACTTTTATTATTTCCAACATCTTTTTATTTTGGAGCAGTTTATACAGAAAGTTTATTTTTATGTTTAACGGTTTGGTCATTTTATTTTTTTAGAAAACAAAAATATTTTTGGGTTGCAATATTAGGAATGTTTGCGTCAGCTACACGTATTGTTGGAATTATTTTATTACCAGTATTTTTATTTCATTTGATATTAAATAAAAAACCAATTAAAAAAGAACGATTATCTTTATTTTTAATGCCACTGGGTCTTTTCGGATTTATGTATTACACGTATGTTAGTTGGGGAGGATTCTTAAAATTTTTTCAAACAGCTAGCATTTTTGGAGAGCAAAGGTCAAAAACTTTAATAATGTTACCTCAAGTTTTTTATAGATATTTTGTTAAAATATTACCTAATCTTTCTTGGGGCTATTTTCCAGTAGTTTTTACTACACTTTTAGAAATTTCAGTTGCAGTTCTGTTTTTATACTTAATTGTTATAAGTTTTAAAAAAATACGATGGGACTATTGGCTATTTTCAGTACTTGGATATTTAATTCCAAGTTTATCAGGTAGTTTTTCATCTCTTCCTAGATATGTACTTGTTTTATTTCCACTATTTCTATTTGTTTCCCAAAAATTAATAAACACAAAAAAGCCTTTGCTTATTGGGATTTTTGTTATTTTAACCATAATTGCAGTTATTGCTCAATCATTTTTTATAAGAGGTTATTTTGTTAGTTAAAGGTATATTACCATTATAATACCGCTATTTTGGTAGTTGACTACCATAAAATCGGTGTTAATATATAACTATATGATTAAAAGATCAATTTTGTCTAAATTAGAAGCACATCTGGATAAACCTGAAATGACCGTTTTGACGGGGCCGCGTCAGGTTGGCAAAACATATTTAATGAAACAAATGCTTCAAAACTTAGATCATCTTGGCAAAAAAACTATTTTTTTAAGTTCAGATAATGAGGATGATCAAAAAATGTTTGAATCACAAAGTAAATTGATTGATTATTTAAAACTCCAGTTTGGTTCTGATAAAGGTTATGTTTTTATTGATGAGATACAAAAAAAAGAAAATGCTGGGGTATTTTTAAAAGGAATTTACGATTTAGATTTACCTTATAAAATGATATTGTCAGGTTCAGGGAGTTTGGATCTTAAAGCTAAAATTAAAGAATCAATGGCAGGAAGAAAGAGAATTTTTGAAATCGAGCCAATTAATTTTGTAGAATTTATTAATTACAAAACAGATTATAAATATGAATCCAAAATCAATGATTTTTTTAGAATAGAAAAAACAAAAGGTATGAGTTTGTTAAATGAATATTTAAATTTTGGCGGATACCCAAAAGTGATACTTTCAAACAGTTTAGAAGAAAAGAGAGCAGAAATTGGTGAAATATACAAAAGTTACATTGACAAAGATATAATAAACCTATTAAGAGTTGAAAAACCAAACTCAATTTCAAATTTACTTAAAATTCTATCCTCTCAAATTGGTGGACTTGTTAATGTTTCAGAATTGGCTTCAACTGTTGGTATTTCTGTAAAAACTATGGAGAACTATCTTTGGTATTTGGAAGAAACATATATAATTAGAAAAATCACACCATATTATAGAAATGTAAAATCAGAAATCACAAAATCTCCAATTTATTATTTTGTAGACTTGGGGCTTAGAAATTATCTTACAGATCTTTTTGGTTCGATATCGTTACCAACTGAATTAACAGGACATTTGTTTGAAAATTATGTTTTGAATGGATTGAGAAAAATAAATATTGGTGATGTGCATTTTTGGAGAACAAGAGATAATGCTGAGGTGGATTTTGTTGTAGAAAAAGGAATAAATCCAATTCCTGTAGAAGTTAAATATAAAGAAATGAAAAATATAAAATTGACAAGATCTTTTAAAACATTTTTAACAAAATATGTACCAAAAGAAGGATATTTTATTCATCTAGGGGAAAATATGAAAGATAAATTTAAAAATACAAAAGTTATGTTTTTACCTTACTACGGGTTAGAAGAAATATCTTGAAAAAACTTAAAAATTTAACAAAACATCCACTACTTAAATTCCAGTTTCAGCTAGTGTTTCAATAGTTAAATTTATTTCTTCTGCAAAAAATAATGAACTTTATTATATGGTTTTAATATTAGAAAAAACAAATATTTATTTAAGACTTGGAATATATTTGATTTTGGCTATAATTGCAGTAGTTGCGCAAATGCTTTTTGTAAGAGGCTACTTTATATCATGACAATGACAAAAAATTACTGGACAAATAAAAAGGTTTTAATTACGGGAGGTAAAGGTTTTCTTGGTACCCATTTGGTTGAAAAGTTAAAAGTGTTTAAACCAAAACTAATTAGAATTATTGATAAAGACAAATATGATCTAAGAAACTATAAAGATTGTCTTAAAGTTAGCAAAGGTATTGATATTGTCATTCATTTAGCCGCAAAAGTTGGGGGAATTGGGTTTAATAGGGAATTTCCGGCTGACCTTTTTGATGACAATATTCTAATGGGAACCTATATGATAAAGGCCGCAAGAGTAAATAAAGTTAAAAAGTTTTTGGCTCTAGGAACGATTTGTGCGTATCCTAAATTTACTCCAATACCGTTTATAGAAGAAAATCTTTGGAATGGATATCCTGAAGAAACTAATGCGCCGTACGGACTTGCCAAAAAGATGCAGTTGGTACAAGCAAGTGCGTATAGAAAGCAGTATGGTTTTAATGTTATTTTTCTTCTACCGGTTAATTTATATGGGCCCGGAGATAACTTTAATCCAAATTCATCTCATGTTATTCCCTCTTTAATTAAGAAATTTGTAGAAGCAAAAGAAAAAAATGAAAAAGAAGTTATTGTTTGGGGTACGGGTAGGCCGACTAGAGAATTTTTATATGTTGAAGATGCAGTTGAAGGAATATTGTTAGCTTGCGAAAGATATGATAAAGGAGATGCTGTAAATTTAGGGTCCGGGTTTGAGATTTCAATTAAAGATTTGGCAATTTTAATCAAAAAACTGTCTGGTTTTAAGGGAAGGCTAAAATGGGATAAAACCAAACCTGATGGACAACCAAGAAGAATGTTGGATGTATCAATGGCGCAAAAAGAATTTGGATTTAGTGCAAAAACAACTTTTGAAAAAGGTTTGAAAGAAACAATAGAGTGGTATATTAAAAACAAATGAAAATATTTATTGTTATGCCCGTTTTTAATGAAGAAAAAAAAGTTATTGATGTTTTAAAAGAACTTTCTAAAACAAAATATCCAATTATAATTATTGACGATGGTTCAACCGACAATAGTTTTAATAAGATTAAAAATTTAAAATTAAAAAAAACAATTTTACTTCAACACAAAATCAATTTAGGTAAAGGTGCGGCGCTAAAGACCGGATGTGAATATGCTTTTTCTCATAGCGCAGACGCGGTAATTATGATGGATTCAGACGGTCAACACAAAGTATCTGATTTAAATAATTTTGTTAAAAAACTGGAGACTAATAAATGTGATGTAATTTTCGGTTCGAGAAATTTAAATTTGGGAGCACCAATTGATAGATTTTTGGGAAATAAAATAGCTTCTGTAATTGTAAACATTATGTTTGGTATTTATGTATCTGATTTAATTTGTGGGTTTAGAGCTTTTACTCAAAAAGCATACAAAAAAATTAAGTGGAAATCGTTGGGATATGGGGTTGAAACAGAGATGGTTGTTCGTACTAAAAAAGCTAGGTTAATTCATTGCGAAGTGCCTGTGGAGACAGTATACTATGATAATTATAAAGGTGTGTCAATTCTTGATGCATTTCAAGTTTTGGGCAGTCTTTTTTATTGGAAATTAACTATATGATTATTGGGTTACAAATAACAGGAGCAATATTTGCTCTTTTAATGATTTATCTCTCAATTGTTCATTATAAAAAGGGAAGTTTAAATAGTTTAGAAATTGCCGTGTGGCTTTCAATTTGGGTACTAGTTATTTTGGTTGTTATCTTTCCTGATATTGTAAGGGCTTATTCAATGAGTTTTTCTGTCTCAAGAGTTTTAGATTTATTAATTGCTGGGGGATTTATACTTACCATTACAATGGTAACAAGCGCTTATATTAGGGTTAATAAATTGGAAAGAAAAATGGAAGATTTAATTAGAAAATTGGCATTAAAAGATTCTGAAAAGAAATAGTAAAATCTCTAAAAATTTTATAGTTATTTTTTTTAAAAATAATGAATTACTATTGTAATGATGATGGCTTATTTTTCATTTAATTTTGAAAAAATAGATAAATATAAATAAATTTGTATGGTATTAAATATTTATAACACACCAAAATTACTTTTGAGGATTAGTTATAAGACCGTCAGTAATTTTTATAATACGATTGTTAAAATACTATTAGTTATTTAGTTTCTTTTTCAATTCTATTATACTTAAAATATTAAAATATGAAAATATTGTTTGTTTTAGAATACTTTTATCCCCATGTCGGTGGTGTTGAAACGTCATTTTTCAATTTAATTAAAGAGTTGTCCAAAGATAACGAATTGCTAGTAATTACAACAAAAATACCAAATACATCAAAACATGAATTTTTTGATGGTATAAATATTTTAAGGGTTAGTGTACCTCCATTTGCAAGAAGATTTTGGTTCACTTTATTTTCACTAAAGGCTTTATTTGGAAATGCTGGTAAGTATGATTATATTCATACTACAGCTTATAACGCTGCTTTTCCTGCCTGGTTAGTGGCTAAAATACTAAGGAAAAAAATCGTAATTACTGTTCCTGAAGTTTTTGGGGCAGATTGGTTTAGATTAGGAGAAAGAAATATATTTCTTTCTGCTCTTTATTATATATATGAACAAATATTGTTTCGACTAAATTTTGATCTGTATATTGCGATTTCTATTTCAACAAAAAATAACTTGCTAGATAATTTTAAAATATCACCTAAAAAAATTAAAGTAATATATTGTCTTTTAGATTTGGATTTTTGGAATCCTAATAAATATCATAAAAAAAACGTAAGAAAAATTTTGGGGTTTAGAAATGAATTTTTGTATTTATATTATGGTAGACCTGGGATTTCGAAGGGTGTTGAATATCTTGTTCGAGCAGTACCCATTATTAGGAAATCTATTCCTAAAAGCAGATTGATTTTAATTTTATCTAAAGATCCCTATGATAAGTATTTAATAATCAAAAAAATTATAAAACAATTGAATATAGAAAATAATGTACTTCTTTTGGAATCTAAAAATATTAAAGAACTTCCATACTATATTGTAGCGGCGGACTGTGTAGTAGTACCATCTTTAACAGAGGGATTTGGCTATTGCGCAGTTGAATCTACTATTATGAACAAAATCGTAATTTCTACTAGGGTTGGTGCAATTCCTGAATTAAATCCCAAAGCTTTATTTATTAAGCCTAAGTCAGAACAAGCAATTGCTAAGGCTTTAAGTTTTGTAAACATGAATAAGAAAATGAACACTGATGGAAGAAAAAATTTAATTAGAATGTTAAATAAAAGAAGAATCCTTGAAATATATAAAAAAGCTATAAAAATTATTTTATTGTCTAAATGAATTATACTTGATATATAAAAGATTAATACATATCAATTACTCTTAATCTAACATGGTAAATATGAAAAGTGATTTTTGGAAAAACAAAAAGGTACTAGTAACTGGCGGAAGAGGTTTTATTGGAACTCATTTGGTGGATAAATTGAAATTTTTAAAACCTAAAGAACTAAGGGTTCCAGTCAGAAATGAAGCCAATTTGATGTCGTTTAAAGATTGTTTAAAAATTACAAAAAATATTGATATTGTTATTCATTTAGCTGCCAATATTGGAGACGTTAATTATTTAAATTTATATTCGGCTGAAATTTATGATGATAATGTTATAATGAGTTCAAATATAATTAGAGCTTCAATGAGATCAGGTGTCGAAAAACTAATTAATTTCGGATCTACTTATATTTATCCCAAAAGAGCCAAACTTCCATTATCGGAGGATCAAATATGGAATGGTTTACCTTCTAAGTCGGGGATGTTTTATGGTTTAGCAAAAAGATCTATTTTGTCGCAAATGCTGGCATATAGAGACCAATATGCTTTTAATTCAATTTTTTTAGTTCCTGTAAACATTTATGGTCCTGGGGATAATTTTGATGGTAAAGATAAAAAAGTAATTCCCTCTTTAATAATCAAATTTATCGAATCGCAAAAATATAAGAATAAATCTGTTAAAATTTGGGGAACTGGCGAGGCCACACGCGATTTTTTATATATCTCTGATTTAATCGATGGTATTATTCTTGTTGCTGAAAAATATAATGAGTCATTACCTTTGAATTTGGGTTCTGGCAAAAACATTTCAATAAGCGAACTTGCTTTTTTGTTGAAAAAAATAACTAACTACAAAGGTGAAATTCTATGGGATGATACTAAACCAGAAGGTATTCTTAATTCAGAAATTAGTACGGAATTAATTAAGGAAAAAATTGGTTTTAAGGCAAAAGTTTCATTAGTTGAAGGTCTCACAAATACAATTAATTGGTATTTAACTAAATGTTTATAATTAAAAATTTACTAATTTAAAAAATACTTTTATTTGAATAAGAAATATTTTTATTTATTACTCCTACAACTATAGCATTTGAGTAGCTTAATATATGATTGTGTTTTAAGTTTTTTATGTGTTTATATTTAACTTGTTTCCATTGGTTTTTAAAATAAGACCTTTGCATAAAATGTAGTTCGGTAAAATATTTAAAATTTTTTGTTAAGCTCAAATCTACAAAGGGGTTGTATCCAAGAGGTACGCTGAAAATAAGCACTCCTTTATTTGACAACAGAGATTCTAAGTGTTTAATTGTTTTAAAAAAACAATCATTATTATTTTTACTTTTTTTTGCTGAATATAAATTTTCATTCCATCCTACATGCTCTAATGTCGAAATACTAATAATTAGATCATATTTAAATTTGGGTTTATAACTAAGAATATCCATGTTTATTATTCCAGTGGAATGATCATATTTATCTACAATGTGATAATCTTGGTGAAAGTAATTCCATAAAGTACTTCCTACCTCTAAAATTTTACCTATTTTATATTTGTTTACAATTCTGTTAAATATTGGAATTTCAATTGCACGTTCATTAATGAATGTATAATTTCTACGGTTATAAAAATAACAATATTTTTTACTTTGAAAAATAAATGTTTTTTTCCTGTTCTCTAAATATTGAATAAATGGAGTTATTAAAAACTTAACAATCGATTTAGAGATACTAATAAAGTTTTTCATTGTCTACAATTTCAAAATTTGGGAGAGGAAAGATCATTTTACCGCCTTTTTGAATATAATTTTTTTCTCTTTCAATAAATTCTTTTTTGAAATGCCATGGCAAGATTAATAGATAATCAGGGCTAAGGGTTCTGGCCTTTTCTTCTGATATAATTGGTATCAAACTTCCAACGGTTTTTAATCCAAATTTATTTGGGTTTCTTTCAACAGCGGCTTTTATAATTTTATTGTTTAGTCCATAATATTGTAAAAGGGTATTTCCCTTAGTTGAAGCTCCATAAACATATATTTTTTCCAAGCGAGATTTGTTTTTAAGAAATTTAGTTGTTGTTTTTTTTAAATCCGCTATTTTTTGAGCAAAATTTTTGTATGCTTCTACAGTATTTACCTTTGTTGCTCTTTCTATTTTTAAAAGATTATTTACTTTTTTAAGATCATTCAATGATGGCTTTGGAAACTTTGCATTTTTATGTTTTATGTATATACGAAAACTTCCACCATTTACATTGTTTAATTCAACATTAAATATTTCGAGATCATTACGTTTCATCAATTTCTCTACAGATTTGAGTGAATAATATTCAATATGTTCGTGACAAATATTATCAAATGCGTTTAACTTTAACATTAATGGTTGATACGCCATTTGAATTATAAAAAGTCCATCGTTTGCTAATATTTCTGAAATATCACCCACAAACTTATTTGGATCTTCCAAATCGTAAAACATTGCTATTGCGGTAATAATTTTTGGTTTATTGAAATCGTATTTCTTGTAGTTCTTGGCACTAAAAAAATCATTAATTATTTTATCAGTTCCAATGACATAATCACTTTTGAGATTTTTTGCTGGTTCAAAACCGATTCTTAGTATTTGGTTAGTTTCATATGATCTTAGCAAGGTACCATCATTTGCACCTATATCAAGTACAACATCTCCATCTTTCAGTTTTACAATCTTTTCAGCCTTTAAAGTAATATCTTTTAAGGCCTGTTTCATTGTTGAGTTAATCCCTGATTTATACCAGTAATTTCTGTAGAGTAAGTCAGGATTAACCCCTTTGTGGGTTAATTGTACAAGTGAACAGTTTTTACACATGGTCAGACCCAAAGGTGCTTTAATTGAATGTTTATTACTCTTTACAAAGTCTGATATATAAAGATTTCCGAGATATAAAACATTTATCAGATTGCTAGAATGGCAAACCCTACACGAGTTAATTTTCTTATATAATTTATTCATAATCGTAATTAATTTTTATTTGCTGTTGAAAGAAAATTATATATAGTATATTCTTTTCAATGAAATTATATACTAATAGCCATGAAAATTATATCTGTTACATCAATAAAAGAAAAGGGGGGAATTGGTTTTTACTCTAAACAAATAGTTAGTCATTTATCTAGATTTAAAGATATAAATTTAATAGAAATTAATAATCATTCAAAAATACCTAATAATTATGACATACTTCATGTACAACACCATTATTCTTTTTTTGGATTACCCCTACCATTTTTCAATAAATTTAATTCTTATCTCAAAAATACAAAACCGATTATTGTTGTTACTATACACGACCTAATAACTAATTCTCCTATTGGGGTACCGAAAGTTTTCTGTGTAGTATTAAACTATTTAATTAAAAAATTAAATATTAAGAGTTTTATTGAACCAAATATTAATCATTTTATCATTCATTCACGAAATCAATTATATTTGCTAAATAAAATGGGTATTTCTAAAAATAAAATTAGTTTACTTCCAATGGGTGTTCCCTTAAATTCTATCAAAAAAGTTAATTTCTCCCAGATTAGAAAAAAGTGGGATCTTGAGGGCAAAATTGTATTTTCAATATTGGGGTTTATATTTCGTAGAAAAGGGTATGAAATTGCGCTAAAAGCACTCGAAAGATTAAATGATAAAAATACTGTATTGGTTATAGCAGGTGATTTTAATCCTAAATCCACAATAGACCGCGATTATAGAAAAAATCTAATTAAATATATTAGAAAGTGTCATCTTGAAGAACAAGTCGTTATAACTGGATATTTGAGCAATAATGAATTTAAAGACCTAGTATCTGTTACAGATATTATACTTGCCCCTTTTAGGGGAAATTATGGCAGTCCATACTCTTTGTCAACAGCTATAGGTTTCGGCAAACCAATAATAGCTTCAGATATTCAGCCTGTATTGGAAATACAAAATAGGATGAATTGTTTGGAAATTTTTAAGGATGGAAACGATAAAGATTTGGCTAAAAAAATGTCTAAATTGATGAAAGATACAAATTATAGAAAACAGTTGGCAACAAGAGCAAAAAACTATTCAAAAAAATACAGTTTTGATAAATTGGCTTTACAACACAAAAGGATTTATAATCATTTATTAAGACAGGAGAGATTGTTAAGTAAAAATAAGTAATACTTGTCTAAGTTAAATATCTGGATAAAGTCATCAGTGTGATTTATTATCCTATTGGCGTCAAAACCAGGTTCTTCACGATCAAAAAAAATAAATAACTTATCAGTCTTCTTACTTTCTTTTAATGAACAGAGTCCTGTGATAGTTTCATTGTAAGATAGAGAAGAATTTTTGGCTATAAGATAGGCATTTGTTGAATATTCAGCCGTGGAATTGTAATAACCAAAGTCTTTATTTCCTTCGGAGATGTATTGTGTTACATAATATTCATAAATTGAAATATTATAATTTGGATTAGCTTGCTTAAACCAATAAAAATTAATATTGTTTATAAGTATGAGGTCATTTTGGGAAATATATTTCTGTGTCTCTTTGAATATGTTATACGTAGAGATGTTTATAGACGGCTCTCTTGATAACACTTGAGTTATTTGCTTGGGATACATTGTGATTGCAATTATTGTAAAAATAACAGCAGTTAATAATTTTGTAATGAAAGGTGATTTGTTAAGGTATGGGACTTTTCTTAAAATAATTTTGGGGATGTTAACTAGAAAATATGATGATAAAATTGCGGTTGGAAAAAAAACATATTGGATAAATCGGTCATTAAAACCGATTAATCCAGCGGAAGACATCAAGGTTAGACCTAGTGGAATAATTAAAGCTGAAATAATTAAAGATTTTTTGGTAATAACTTTATTTTTAATAAGTAAAATTATTCCCCCGATTGTAAATAAAATAATTATTGGTGTAACCCATTCAAACAAAATATTGGTAAAAATATTTAATGTGTTAAATATTGTTTGGGGGTTTTTAAAACTGTTGGAAATGTATTTAAGAAATTTACTAAAGGAATCTACCAACAGTGGTGTTATGTAAAATTCTGGGTCATTTGGACCGGTGGGGGATTTAAAGAGAAATGGGATGCTTTGGGGAAGTGAAGAAACAACTCCAACCATTATGACAAATGTATAATGAATTAGTGCCTGCGCTTTTTTAGTAGTAATTAATTTTATTAATCCATCAAATATAAATATGGAAATACCAACGATAGGTGTAAGGGTATGCGACCAAAAAGCAAGGCCTAAAAATATACCTGAGATAATAAATTTAAAAATATTTTTTAAATTAAGTGAGATAACAGTGAAAGAGAGAATAACAAATATTTCTGAAATTAAATTATTAAAAAGATCAGTATTTAATCGGTAATAAGTTGGGCTAATAAATACCCAAAAAATAGAAAAAATAGCAGTCTTGATGTCGAAATTTTTTTTAGCAAACAAAAACACAATAATTGGGGTGACGCCACTCAATACGAGCACTATTATTTTTAAACTTGTTAGTAAATCTATCGAGATGCTCAATGACAATGTGGAAATAATAATTGGTAAAAGCAAAGGTATTTGTGTACCTAAAAAACTAAATTGGTGAATTAGTTTATTTGAATAGATTAAATAGTATGGTGAGTCATAACCATATATTAAATAATGTTTTGTGAGGGGATATGTGTACAGTAGGAGTAAAAGTAGAACAAAAGCAATAATTACTCCCCCTCTTTTTAATTTTGGTAAATAATTATTCATTTATGTTTAAATATGATTATATAATGATAAGATAGGTAATTATAACTGAATATCTAGAAAGGTAAAAAACAATGTCATATTTTAAAAAAAATGCAAAATATTTTGAGACAATATTTCTTTTTTCCTTTGTTCTATATATATTAATGTTGTTGGTGGAGGGTTTTACTTGGAAAGGTGTTTTTTTTAAACATCTACATTTTTACCCAATATATTTTTTGGTGATCTCAGTTATTTCTGGGGTAGTTACCTTTAATAATTTGAAGCGGGGAGAAAAAATGACTAATAAGTATAAAAAGACTATTTTTTGGGTTTCTAAAATAACTCCATGGGTATTTTGTTTATATATATTGACGATTTTGCTACAGCCCTTAGTTTTAGATTGGTTAATCAATAGAGGAATCCTTAGGTGGGATTGGATGAAAGACTCGTTAGGGAACATCCTTACCCTTTTGATTATTTTTTGGGTAATAAATATTAATAACAACTCTAAATTAAATGTATTAAGAAAAAAATATAATATATACTATTTTAGTTTTTTTGGTAATAAAAAAATCAAGATTTCATCAAATATTTACAAAGCAATTTTATTTCTTTTTCTTTTTGTTATTCTTATAAGTAATTTTAGCTTTTTTAGTTTTATACCCATAATTGTCGCTGTCCTTTCTTCTTTACTATTGGTTTTTTTGAATGATTTGTTAATTAACGATCAATATGAATGATAAAAAAATTTATTTACATGTTTTTTTGTAATCACTTTCAGGTTTTATTTTTGATTATTTTGTGTGTCTTTGTACAGTTTTTCAATTTGGAAAATACAAAATGCTTATATTAAGAAATACTTTCTCTAAATAAAGACCTAAAAGAAACAATTAAAAACTTACATTTTAATTTGTATTATTTTGTTAATTATAATCAGGATATAATTATTGCTGAATATTTCTTTGATAGAAACGAAATAAAACAATTAATAATAGACTAAAACGAGCAGATAATTAGTCATTGATGTTACAATAATAATATGTTTTTAGAATATCTTTCTTTTTCCGACACTGCTAAATTTGCTTTGATTGCTAAAAATATAGTTTTAGGAAACGGTTTTACCACAGATTTTAGTTTTTGGGGTAATAATTTGTTTTCTACATATGGTGTGTTACCTTTTTTTAGTTGTATTCTAAGTATTTTTTTTAAATTTTTTGGAATAGGAAATTTCAGTATTTTTCTTGTTTCTTTTACTTTTTTTATTTCAACTTTTATATTAATTTTTTTATTAACAAAAAAATTAACAAGGAATAGTTTAATTGCGTTTTTATCTTCCATCGTTTTTCTATTTAATAATGATATGATCGAATATGTCAAAAATGGAGCTAGCGAAAATCTCTTTATTTTTCAAATTTTATTAGGAATCTATTTAATTTTATTTAAAAATAGATGGACAAAAATAGGGGCTTTTTTAGTAATTATTTTAATATATTTTACTCGACCCCAAGCCTTTATTTATATATTAGGAATTATTTTTTTTTATTTATTAACTATTCTAAAAATAAAAAAATCTTTAATTTATTTTGGTGGTGTAATTATTATGTGTTTTCTAATTGATTTTTTTATTTTATCCATTATAAACGGAAAACATTTTTTGTATTCAATTACAGCAAGAGGTATTAATGCGACAATTAGTCATTTGCCTAATTTTTCTGTATCGGATAGTTTACGAGGAAACATTATTTTTGATATTGGTTTTTTGAGTGTATTTAAAAAAGTTTTATATAATCTATATAATTTTTACAAGGCTATTCCTGAAATAATGAATCCATATCTATTTGGATTATTTGTTATTGGTTTATTTGCTTGGGGTAAAGATAGATTGCAAAACAGTTTTAAAATTTCAGTTATTTTTATGACACTGGCAACCTTTTTAGTAACAGCACTTACAATTCCTTTCTATAGGTATCTCCATCCTGTTGTTCCGCTTGTTTATATCGTTGGTGTGGCCACACTTGTTGATATTTTTAAAGACCACAAATACAAAATTATTATTTCTTATTTCTTAATTCTTATTTTCACTGTGGGGCAGACTTTAGGAATAATATTTTTAGATTCTAGGTTTAAAGCAAAATTGGTTAATAAAGACAAACCTCCAATATATGCAGTTATGTCTTTTAAACTAAAAGAAATTACAAAACCTGATGATGTTATAGTTACCAATCTTGATACATGGGGGAGCTGGTATGGAAAAAGAAAAACAATTTGGTTTCCATTAGAACCTTCAATGATTATTCCTGTTGAAGATAAAATAGATGCAATTTATTTAACCAACTATTTAATTGATGATGAAAACTACTATATGGGTGAAAATTGGAGAGAGATATTTAATAATCCAGAAAATCAAACGATATTAAAGGATTATAAATATGTTGGAGAATACGAGTTTAAAGCAGAAGACAATTATGAAAAAGAAAATGGTAAGGCAATACTTCTTGTAAGAAATTGACAAAATAATCTATAATACAAATAGATCATCAGGAGGAATACGAACAATAGACTATGTGTCTATTAGCGACGCCCTCCATTTTTGTATTCAACCGCGCATGAATGTAACACTATTTCAGCGTCGATGTTACCCTTTGCTATACCATGATTATCTTTTACTGTAGGTTTAAAAATCAAGATATATCCGTAGGATCTTAGTGAGTTATAAAGTTTTTTATTTTGTTCTATATATCCAATAAACAAAAACGCTTTTTCAACCTTGAATTTATCTTTCAGATATTTACGAAATTTGTTGAAATCTAATTTCCAGCCTTTATAAATTAATTTTTTATTTTTGAAAATATCCTTTGAAGTGCCCAGATTTAAATTCTGACTATCAATAAAAGCATATACAATATTTCTTTTCTTTACTTTGACCATATATTAAATATACCCCAACTGTTTCCGTTTTGGAAACAATTCATTAATAGAAGTTAAGTTACAAATATTATTATCTGGCTATTTTCTGGTGATAAACTAAGTTAGTTGTAATTTAAGAATTATAAAAATGTTCATACTTATATACGATTAAAGCAAAATGAACAGATGATAATTTTCTTTGCAATAATAACAAAACCATTGCGCGATACCCTGCGTGTTAATTGCGTAGTGTGATATAGTAGACATACAATGTTTGCATCTAAATATGGGATTACAAACAAGATATTGTCCAGAATATCAAGTGGAGAATTGTAAACTTAAGTAATTTGAAAAAAATAAACTGGGAGATAAAATAATTGCTATTCATGTTTAGGACGCAATACATTTCGGACTCTATGATACAAAAACATGAGTCACGAAACAGACAAAACAAGATACATTCTTCCAAAGCTGGGAAAGGGTA
>JASEGW010000030.1 GCA_030017825.1 bacterium
ATTTGTATTGTTTTAAATTTTTTAGTTTGAGCTTTTGAATTTGTTTCGGATTTCGTGCTTCGAATTTTATTTAAGTGTGCTACAATATCTAATTATTTTTGCATGGGTACTTAAATCTAAGCTGTATTTTTTAAGTCGTAAGAAATAATTTAAAGAGTTTTATTTAATAGATTTTAAACTCTAAATAATAACTGTTATAAAATATAAGTCTGAAACTTGTTACTTGCAACTTAAAATCTAAAACTTATTACTTGATTATTTAGAACTTACCATTTCTAACATTTCTCTTATATCAAAATTAACTGGACAATTTTCAACACATCTTCCACAACCTACGCAAGCAATCTCTCCAAAGTTACCCTTAAAGTAACTAAACTTATGCATAACTCTATTTCTAATCCGCTCACTCTTATGCTCTCTTGGATTATGCCCTGAGGTATGCAAAGTAAATAATGGGAACTGACAGCTATCCCAAAGTCTCACTCTTCTTCCTTCTTTGCCCAAGTTTTCATCCTGCACATCAAAGCAATGGCATGTGGGACATAGATAGGTACAAGTAGCACACCCTAAGCATTTGTCTGTCATCCTTTTCCACATATCATCTTCAAATACTTTTTTTAACTTATTAGATAAGTCTGTTAAGGAAACTTTAGAATTTAATTTATCCTTTGCTTTCTTAATCACTTCTTCAGCTTTTTTTATATCATCTTGACTTGCTTTTTCTAAGTTGTCAATTATTTCGCTGCCTTTATCACTTATTCCTGTTGTCAGGTATCTACCGCCAATATCAGTCAATAAAATGTCAACTGCTTCTTTATTGTCAAGAGAAATATCAAAACTATTACAAAAACAGGTATCTTTTGGACTAAGGCAAGCTATGCCCATAATAACTGTAGACCTTCTTCTCTCTATATAATATGGGTCTTTATAATCATCATTATCAAATAACCTATCCATTATGAGAAAGCTCTTGACATCACAAGGTTTTACTCCTAATAGAATTCTTTTTTCGTTAAGTACAGGTCTTTCTGCTTCCCCCTTTTTATCTTTTTGGTAAGTAAACATAACCTCTGTTTGAGGAAAGAAGATTTCTTTAGGCGCTTTTAAGGTATTTTCAGAACAAATATTTATATCATTAGTATCTTCAAATTGTATAAAACCATCTTTAGTTGGTCCATATACTGCATAATTTAGAATTAATTCTTCTATAAACTTTTTTATATTTGTAATTATTTTTGTATTCATCAATTACACCTTTATTTAATGTTCTTTTTCTTGTAACTATTCAGCATAAACCTAAGTTTAAAAATTATTCTTCTCTCATGTAATCTTCATTATCTTCAGCACTAAAAGAAGCCAAAGGAGCAGCTTCTTCTAAATTCATACCAGTTGTATAGTTAAATCTTTCCAGCACTTCCTTTTCCATTTTTAAGGTAAGTTTTCTTAGGTTAACTCCCATAGGACATGAACGAGAGCAAGCTCCACAGTCAACACAACGCCCGGCCATATGTAATGCTCTAACTATATGAAAAACTGATGTATCGCTTAAGTTATTTGTCTTTCCAAACCAGGAAGGCTGGCTTTGATCTACAAAACAACTTGGACAATAACAACTTGGGCAAGCATTACGACAGGCATAGCATCTTATGCATTTTGAAACTTCATTTTCAAAAAAACTCCATCTTTCATCGGATGACTGCCCTTCAAATAAATTTACTTCCTCAAATCTATCTACTTCTTGATCTTCTACTTTTTCACTTGCCAAGTCATCATAAATTACAGGATTTTTACTTGTACATATTTTACATGAACTATGAAGCTCTCCATTTTCTGCTACCCCTTGACATGGAATTCCAATTATATAAACATCTTCTCTATTCAGTTGTTTCTCCTTTATTAGGGTTAAAACAGAACGAGCTTCACAACCTCTAGCTAAAATTCCAATTTTACCTTTTCTCTCAATTGTATGTAAATACGTAGCTAAATTTTGAGTGCAATTTGAATCACAAATTAATTTTTCCGCTTCAACAGGAGTTCTTGCAAAAAAGGGAGTACTTTTATTATTAATTGTCCCCTTCGAAAATCCTACAACTACCCCTACACTATTTTTTGCAAGTAACTCTTTTGCTTTTTCTTGTATGCTATTATTAATATTCATTAATTCTTTCTCCGTTAACCAAAAATTTGCCTGCCTTTATCAATACTTGGTCTAATATTATATATTTTAGAACTTTTTTACAAGCCTTTTAGCAGGTCCTAATTTTTTTATATCTTCTGTTATTCCTTTAATTACCTGTGAATACCTTTCTCCTTCTGCTGCTGAAACCCAAGTAAACTGAACTCTTTTATCTTCAATTCCTACATAATCTAATAGTTTCTTAAGTAGGGCAAATCTTCTCCGAGCCACATAGTTTCCACTTAAATAATGGCAGTCTCCTGGGTGGCATCCTGAAACAAGTATTCCATCTACACCTTGCTGAAGAGCTTTTAAGATATAGAATGGATCTACTCTACCTGAGCAGGGAACTCGTATCACTCTAACATTTGCTGGATACTGCAGTCTTGATATTCCTGCTAAATCTGCTCCAGCATAAGAACACCAGTTACATAAAAAAGCTAATATTTTTGGGTTAAAATCTGTTTCTCTACTCATTTTTACTATTCTCCCACCTACTACTTACTTAAAAGCACACACAGCCTCATAAATCTGCTCCGCTGTTGTTCCACAAACATCTATAGCATTACATCTACAATTTGCAGAACAAGCACCACATCCTTTGCATAAGGCTTCATTTATTTGGGCAGATTTTTTTCCTGTTCGCTCATTTACAATTTTTATTTCAATAGCATTATAAGCACAAAGATTAATACAACTTCCACAAGATGTACAACGATCTATATCTACAGTGGAAATTGTTCCATCTGCTGAAATATGATCTTTTGAAAGTAAGCTGGCAGCTTTTGCTGAGGCAGCTTTTCCCTGAGAAATAGATTCATCTATAAATTTTGGGGAATGAGCTAAACCTGCCACAAAAACTCCTTCTGTGCTAAATTCTACAGGTCTAAGCTTTACATGCGCTTCTAAGAAAAATCCATCTAATGTCAATGGAACTTTAAGCATTTTAGCAATATTTTTATTTTCATAAGGTTTTATACCTACACTTAAAACAACTAAATCTGATATTAAACTTATCTCCTGATTTATAATTGGATCTCTTACCTTAACATTTATATTATATTCATCGTCATATTCAACCAAAGGCTTTTTAGAAGCATCGTATTGGATAAATATAATGCCTTTTTCTCTGGCTAGTCTATAATACTCTTCACGAAAACCATAAGTTCTTATATCTCGATAAAGAATATACACATCTGTATAAGGATTTAACTCTTTTACTCTTAAAGCATTCTTTATGGCCTGACTACAACATATTCTGGAACAGTTCGGTCTTTCTTTTTCTCGTGATCCAACACATTGAATCATAACTATACTTGATTTTTCTTTATTACTTGTAAACTGCCAATTTTCTTCTGTCAGCTTCTTTTCTAACTTGCGCTGGGTAATAACTTTAGGATCTTTTCCATACAAATATTCATTTGGCTCATATTCACAGGCTCCAGTGGCAACTATAACTGCTCCATGTTCATAACTTATCTCACCTTTACAGTTATTTAAAGTTGTTTTAAAATTACCTACAAAGCCCTCTATATTCTTTATTTGAGTCTTTTTGCAAACACTTATCTTAGGATGATTCTCTACATTTTTGATAAGTTCATCAAGATATTTTTTAGGACTATTATTATCTAAAGTAAAATGTATTTCATTTGCCTGGCCACCAAGTACTTCTTCCCTCTCTACTAAAGCTACTTCAAAACCTTGTTCTGCTAAAGAATAAGCACTATTAAGTCCGGCTATTCCGCCTCCTATAACAAGTCCCTTAGAAGTAACTCCTAAAGAATGAGGAGTAAGAGAAAATAGTCTTCTTGCTTTTGATATTGCCATAGAAGCAAGGTCTTTTGCTTTCTCTGTTGCTCCTTCTGGGTCCTGCATATGTACCCAACTGCATTGATCCCTTATATTAGCCATTTCAAAAAGATACTTATTCAGGCCAGCTTCTCTTAGTGTCTCTTGAAAAAGTGGTTCATGGGTTCTAGGAGAACAAGCTGCTACAACAAATCTATTTAATTTATGTTCAACTATAGCTTCTTTTATCTGATTTTGAGTATCAGTAGCACATGTATAAAGCGATTCTGAAGCAAAATATACATTGGGCAAAGTTTTTACATGTTCTACTACAGAAGGCACATCTACTACAGAACCAATATTAATACCACAATGGCAAATAAAAACACCAATTCTCGGTGGATCTCCAAAAATATTTAATTCATCTGGATATTTTTTCTCTTTAGTAAGAGATCCTCTTGCCCCACCCAGTATTTCTGCAGCAGCAGAAACTGCTCCACTACTTTGAACAACTGTTTCCGGGATATCTTTTGGCTGTGAAAATGCTCCAGATACAAATACTCCTGGTCGAGAAGTAGTTAAAGGAGAACTTGAATTAGTTTGAGCAAAACCATATTTTTCAAGGCTTATCCCAAATACATCTTTAATTCTCTTGGAGGTCTTTGTTGGCTCAAGCCCAACAGACATAATAACTAACTCAAATCTCTCTTTTACTTGATTTCCATTTTCATCTACACATCTAATTATAATATCTTTTGTTTCTATGTCTTCTTCTATTTGGACAACCTTACTTCTTCTAAAATTTATACCATATTCATTCTTGGCCCTTTCATAGTAGCTCTCAAAACCTTTACCAAAAGCTCGTATATCCATATAAAATATTGTTGGCTTTAAATGGTGAGCATGTTCTTTGGCTATTATGGCCTCTTTTATGGCATACATGCAGCAGACAGAAGAACAATATCCATGTTCTATAGATACATCTCGAGATCCTACGCATTGTAAAAAAGCAATCTTTTCAGGACTTTTTCCATCAGAGGGACGCTCTACATGTCCTTTAAAAGGACCTGAAGCCGAGAGAATTCTTTCAAACTGGATAGAAGAAACAACATTGTCAAATCCAATATAAGGATTATTTTTAAACTTTTCAAGTCCAGGAGTTAGAAGAACTGCGCCAACTTCAATCTCTATTATCTCTTCTTTGGCCTCGTAATCTATGGCTCCACTTTTACAAAGTTTTTGGCAAACTCCACACTTTCCTTTAGTTATTTTCAGGCAATGTTCTGCATCTATGGCATAGCAAAGCGGAACTGCTTGTGGATATTCCACATATATAGCTCTTCTTTTTGCCAATTTTTCATTATAGTTATCATCTACTTTAACAGGACATTTCTGGGCACATATTCCACAGCCTACACATTTCTCTAAATCAACATATCTTGGTTTTTTTCTTATCTTAACCTTAAAATTACCAGGTGTACCCTCAAATCCAATAATTTCTGAATAGGTAATATTTTTTACATTTAGATGCCTGCCACATTCAACTAACTTTGGAGATAAAATACACAATGAGCAGTCATTTGTGGGAAATGTCTTATCTAATTGAGCCATTACCCCACCAATAGAAGGTCCTTCCTCTACTAAATAAACATAAAAACCACTTTCAGCTAAATCTAAAGCAGATTGAATACCTGCAATTCCACCACCAACAATTAAGACTGAACCAATAGGGGTATTCTCGCCCACACTTTACCTCCTAATTAGAAGCTACTATAGTAGCAAAATCATTCATAGCTTTAGCAAATTCATGGGATTTTGCTCCACAGAAATTATATAACTTTACTTTTTCATTTAATTTAACTTTCTTTAATACTTCTTTTGCTAAAGCAATATTATCTTTTGGAGAATTACCTGAATTGTATTGACATCTTCCAGGCATACATCCAACCAATACTACTCCTGCTGCCCCTTGTTCAAATGCTTTTAAAATATGAATAGCAGATATTCTACCTAAACAAGGCAAATCTATAAAATGTATGCTTTCTGGATAATTAAATCTTTCCACTCCAGCTAAATCTGAAGAAGCATAGCCACATTCGCTGCATATAAATCCAACTATTTTTTTACCATCTCCATTTGTTCTGAGTATTCCTTCAACTTCTGCAAATATAGCTTCGTCTTCATAATTTAAAAGTTGCACTGCATTATTAGGACAATTTGCAGCGCAAACTCCACAACCATGGCAAGAAGAACGATTCAGCTTCGCTTTCTTTTCTTCTTTATCTACCTCTATGGCTGAAAAACCACACTTGACCTGACATACTTCACATCCATCGCAAAGCTCATTATCTACTATAGGATATACTCTGGTATTGACTATCTTATCTCTTGCCAATAGAGACGATACTTTTGAAGAAGCTGCATTTGCTTGTAAGATTGACTCTGGAATATCTGTAGGTCCTCGAGAACCACCACAAATAAAGATACCCCATTTAGCTGTATCAAGTCCTCTTACTTTTGGATCTAAGCTTTTAATGAAATTGTCTTTATTTAATTCTAATCCAAGAAGTCCAGCCATTTCTCGTGTTTCCTGGCTTGATTCAATTCCTGCAGAAAGAACAACCAAGTCTGTTTTTAGTTCTACGGCTTCACCTAACATCACATCTTCTGTCCTAACTATAAGTTTTCCATTCTTTTCCAATACTTCAGAAGCCTTCCCATGCATAAATATTACCTCTAAATCTCTTGCTCGGTCATACCAATCTTCATAACCCTCACCAGTTGTTCTTATATCTATATAACAAATAGTAATCTTTGTATTAGGATAGCGTTTTTTAATTAAAGTTGCATGTTTAAGAGCCATCATACAACAAAGTCTTGAGCAATATGAATTTTGTTCTTTTTCTCGAGATCCCACGCATTGAATCATAACAATTGACTCTGGTGTCTTATCATTAAAGCTTAACTCACCCTTGGTTGGTCCTGCTGGATCTAAATACCTTCCTAAATCTAACTGAGTTAACACTTGTGGATACTTTTTGTATCCATATCTAGTAAGAGCACTTGGATCAAATTCAGAAATACCTGTAGCAACTACTATGGCTCCAACTTCTAATTCATGTTTTTTAGGTCGCTGTGAGAAATCAATAGCTTTTTCAGGACACACTTCTTCACATTTCTTGCAAACATTACAAGCATCAAAATCAATTATATATTTATTGGGAACTGCTTCAAATTGTTTATAAATTGCTTTGCGCTTACTTAATCCTCTATTAAATGTATCAGGTGCCTCAATAGGACAAACTTCTTCGCATATTCCGCAAGACACACAATCTTCATTTATAAAAGTAGGATACTCTTCTATGGTTACTCTAAAATCTCCTACTTTTCCTTCAACGCTTTTGACAGTTGTATTAGTCATTATCTCTAAATTTGGATAACTTTCCAGTCCTGCTCTATAAAAGCATTTCCTTATTCCTGACCTCTCTGACCTTGCTCCAATACAATAAGCACAATCATCCGTAGGAAAAGCCATGCCTACTTGAGCTGTAACTCCACCAATCCAAGGGTTTTTTTCTACTAAATAAGTTTTTATTCCTTTTTTAGCCAACTCTAAGGCTGCATTTGTACCAGCTACTCCTGCACCAATTACCAGAGCAGCTTTTTTTACCTTTGTCTCCACTACTTCAATCTCTTTTGAAGCTTTAATCTTATTTATGGCACCATTTAATAAAGCCGCAGCTTTATCTGTAGCTTTTTCTTTATCCTTATGCACCCAAGAACAGTGTTCTCGAATATTTACCATCTTTAAGCCAATTAGATTTATGTTTGCTTCTCTGAATATTTTTGAAAATGTTTCTAGATGTAGTTGGGGAGAACAACCACCTATAACTAAGGAGTTAATCTGGTTATCTATAACTATCCTTCTAAGTCGTTTTAAGGTATGACTATCGCATAAGTGTCTATGGACTTCTGCAACAATCACATCATTTTCTTTGGACAAAGAATCATTTATCTTTTGGGTATTTATTATTCGTGAAATTTCATTTCCACAATCACATAAAAAAACCCCTATTTTAGGTTTTGGACTTTTTTGTACTCTATTATTACTCATTAATTACCTCCACCTATTTCCAGAATTTTTTCTACCTTTAATGCTTTCCCGGTGCAGTATCTCTGGCAATTTCCGCAACCAATACATTTATCTAAATCTATCTTCACATTTCCATAACCTTCTACAAGTTCTGGGACATTTATTGGATTTTTAGGTTTTTTTAAAGTTAAACTTTTTATAAGGGCTACTATTCTATCTTTTTTTAAACTACCATCGGACTTTTCTGCTTCATATATCTTTGGCAGATCAAAAATCCTTTCAAAGCTAATTGCTCCTTCGCTACAATTTACTTCACATTTACTACACCCAATACACTTTCCCTCATCATACTTAATTTTTCCATATCCCCATAGACCATCAGGAACATTTATTGTTCCTTTTATGCCTATATTCTTAGCTACTTCAACTAATAATTCAGACTTCCTCATTATTCACTCCTTTTTTTGGAATGTTAAATCCACCATCCACTTTCACTTTTACTCTCTATTTTTTATTTTCAACCGGATTTGGTCCTAATTCTTTTATTCTTGCCGTCATATCAGTTACTGCTCGCACAAATTCATCTGGCTCACCAGCAGACATGAACTGTACATGTAGTCGATTTCCGCCAAAACCTATTTCATCTAATATATCTTTTAAGAACATTACCTTGGCTTCTGCCTTATAATTACCTTCCATAAAATGGCATTGTTCTTTTCGGCATCCTGTAACTAAAACACCATCTACTCCTTTATTAAACGCTTCTAAGATATAAAGAATATCTACCTTTCCTGAACATGGAAGTCTTAACAGCTCTACATTTGCTGGGTAATGCTCTTTTCTTGTGCCAGCAGTATCTGCAGCCACATATGAACAATAGTTACAGCAAAAAGTAATTATTTTTGGCTCAAAATCACTCATTTGAGTACTCCTTTTTATAGTATTAAGTTGTGAGTTATTAATTCTAACTTAAATAGAAAGTTAATATTTTTTATAACTTAAAAAACTCCCAACCTATTACCTTGACCCTATTAATGTGAACCTATCAATGCCCCCACTTCAGCTAAAACTTGATTGTCTTTATAGTGTCGAAGCTGCATAGCGCCAGTAGGACAGTTGGCAGCACACATACCGCAACCATGACACAATGCTTCGGAAACTACAGCTTTTCGTCCTTCTGGGAGATCAACCATGGTTATAGCGTCAAAAGGACAAGTTTTTTCGCATATATCACAACCTTTACACTCTTCTTTATTGACTAAGGCTTTATCTAAACTAATCTCTGCAATATCGCTTGAAAGTAGAGCCATAGTTCTAGCTGCAGCACCTGAAGCTTGGGCTACAGCATCTGGAATATCCTTTGGTCCCTGGGCAGCTCCAGCAACAAATATTCCTTCTACAGAAGTATCAACTGGTCTTAGCTTTGGATGGAACTCCTTGATAAAACCGCCATCATCTGTAGCAATGCCTAACACTTTAGCCACCTCTTTTGTGCCATCAGAAGGATCTGTTGCACAAGAAAGAACAACCATTTCTGATTCTATTTCCTTGAATTCTTTTGTAAAAGTATCCTCAACTCGAACAATTAAATTATTACTTCCATCGTCTGTTCCAATAATTTCACCTGGACGACCACGAGTTAATCTTACACCTAAATCCTGCACTCTCTGGTAATACTCCTCATATCCTTTGCCAAAAGCACGGATATCCATATAACAAATATCAATTTGAGAGTCTTTAATGCAATCTCTCTTTAAAAGATTTGCATGCTTTAAAGCAATCATACAGCATACTCGAGAACAATACTTTCTACCCGTAGGTTTATCATCTCTGGAACCCATACATTGCACCATTACAATCCTCTTGGGCTCTTTGTTGTCAGATGGTCTTATAATCTTACCTTCTGTAGGACCATTAGGATCCATCATACGAGCAAGCTGCATTTGGGTAATTATATTTGGATAACGCCCATAACCATAATTTCCTTTTATCGAAGGATCATATTCTTTATATCCAGTGGCAACAATTATTGCTCCTACATTTAATTTGACCATCTGTGATTTTTGCTCATAATCAACAGCATCTGCAGGACAAATCTTTTTACATACTCCACATTTACCTTTAGTAATTTGCAGACAAACAGAGGTATCTATAGTAGCAACTTTTGGAAGAGCGTTTGGAAATGGGATATATATTGCTTTCCTTTGTCCTATTTGGTTATAATCATCTGCTGTTTTAGAAGGACATTTTGCCATACAATCACCACAGCCCACACATTTTCTCTCATCAACAAGCCTGGCTTTTTTTTCAACGACAACTTCAAAATTGCCCATGCTACCATTACATTCTCTAAGCTCAGCATAGCTTAGTATTTCTATATTCTTATGAGCAGCTACTTCATTCATTTTAGGAGATACAGTGCACATGGCACAGTCATCAGTAGGAAAGGTTTTTAGAACTTTGGGCATATTTCCACCAATAGAAGCATCCTTTTCTACCAAATAAACTTTAAAGCCAGCATCAGCTAAATCTAAAGATGCTTGTATTCCTGCAATTCCAGCACCAACTACTAAGACATCCTTGTTCATAATCTGCTTTTTCTTTTCAATTGGCTCTAATGTTTTTGCTCTAGCTACTGCGCCTCTAACTAAATCTTTTGCTTTTTGTAAAGCTTTATCAGGCTCATCAGAATGAGGAAAAGAACAGTGCTCTCTAATATTTGCCATAGCTAAATAATAGGGATTTAAGCCTGTTTCTTGCAAAGTTCTTCTAAAAGTTGGCTCGTGAAACTTTGGTGAACAAGAAGCTACTACTACTCTATCCAAGTTATATTCAGCAATCTTATCCTTTATAAGATCTTGACCCGCCTCTGAACACATAAATATATAGTTTTCTGCTACTGGAACATTTTCTAAAGTAAGAGCATACTTGGTTAGCTCTTCCATATTTATATACTTTGAAATATTTCCACCGCAATGGCAGATAAAAACACCTACTTTATCACCCAACTTGAGCCACCTCCTTTACTTTATTTTTCTGTACTTTTTCAATAAATGGCATAACATCCACATTGTGGGTCTTTATTCCTACCACTTTTACTGGATCGGCCCCTAAAACTAAAGCAGTCAATTGGGCATAATTTAAAACTGGAATATTAAATTCCTCGCCAGCTAATTTAGTAAGTGGTTTTTGATAATAATCAAGGTTTAAAGAGCAACCAGGACATTGAACAAGTAATAAATCAGGCTTTGTTGCCTTCATACTTTTAAGCTTTCTCAACATAACTGTTCTTGTGTAATCTCTATTAATTAAAGTATGACGAAAACCCATGCCACAACAAAGTGTTTTTTCATTATAATCCAGTCCTTCGCCACCAAAATTTTCTACTATCTTATCTAATACAATAGGATATTCCCAATCGCCAGTTGCTACATCGCTATAAAATATCTTTGTATAATGACAGCCATGATGAGTGGCTACTTTTAATCCATCAAGAGAATATGTTGCTAATTTTTTTAGTTTTTCCCTGTGAGCATAGATTACTTCAGTTGCATGATATATTTTTGCTTCACCTTTGTATTCTTTACCAAATTTTGCAATAATTTTATTAGCTTTTTCCTTTTCTTCTGGATAATGATCTAAATGCTCTTGACACTCTTTTATATTTCCATAAGAAGTTGGGCATACACAAATTGCATTCTTATTCTTTTCTTCATTTTCTATTAATGAAAAATTCCTTGCTTGGATGGTTACATTTGTCTCCCATGGAATAATATCCGCATGATAATTAAATCCACTACAACATGTCTGTTTTGGATCTTCGGTATAGCTACAACCAAGTTTTTCAAAAATAAATCTTAGTGAACAATCAACTCCAGGAAAAAGAGTGCTCATTATACAGCTTCTAAAGAAATAATAGTTATCCAATGGTATTTCTTTATCCCCATGAAGTATTGGAACTCGTGTTTGTTTCATTATTTTTCCTCCTTCCAAGCTGGCTTGTAATAATCAAACGACCCTAAATGATCTAATAAATCCTTCATTGCTACGCCATTCTTTTCAAAGTTATCCCAATATTTCCTATAAAGCGTTTCATCTAATATTGCTCTTAATTCTTTCATACTTTCTTCAGGAATTGGTTCCATTCGAGCATCATCTGGTAAATAGCCTAATTCTTTTCTTATTTCCTTCATATTCTTCCACATATTTACGGCCGTTTCCCCAAATTCATCGATAAAACCATCCCAGAAAACATCTGGTGAAAGACTATATCCTTTTGTGTAAAGGTTCCACATGAGAACTGTAGCGTAAGGTATCTTCTTTAGACCATGCCCTCTCCAGCAAGAAAGATATCTTAATATCATAATAACCCCACCTGGATTATTTCCCCTGGGACATCTTGACATACATGTATAACATTGCCCACATTCCCATATTCTATCACCTTTAAGAAGCTCTTCTAAATTACCTTCATAAAGTTGTCTCATCATTTCTCTGGGATTAAATTCATAAATTCGAGCTGCCGGACAAGATGCGACACAAGTTGCACACTGCATACACTCTAAGAATCCATCAGGACATCTTGGATCATCTAAAATTTCCTTAAGAGATTCAAGCATGGTCTCTTTCTTCCTAATTGAGCCAACTTTTTCTTCTAATAGCTTAATCTCAGCCATTTAGCACCTCCAGTAATTTTTAAATTAAGAAATTAGGAGTTAGAATGCAATAAAACTCTTTTATTCTACTTCTTACTCTTCTTAAATACTCTTCTTAAATAAATATATCCAAATTTTTAGATTTTTAATGTGTTTAAATTTATATTAAAATATAAAAGCAATAATTATGCCAATCTAAAATATTTACCCAAAATTTACCAAAAAAAATAAATAAAAATATCAGGATAATTCATAATACCTTATAAATCAAACAACTTATGAAATCCTTAAAATATATTTTATTTTTAAACAATTAACAATATACTTTTAGATTTAACAAAATTATGATACTTTTTGCCTATAATAACTTTTTATTAGGCAATAAGTATCAATTTAAATCATATCTTCTTAATTTGTATCTAAATCCACGTTGGCTTACTCCAAGTATTTTAGCTGCTTTAGTTTTATTTCCTTTAGTTTTTTTAAGTGCTTTTTCTATAAGATATTTTTCTATTATAGCTATATTCTCAGATAAAGAAAGATCTTCGGAAATCATCTGCGTATTAGAGCTACCCTCTTTTAAGGTAGTAGACTGCACAGATAAAGGTAAATACTCGTGCATAATAATTCCTTCTTCTCCCATAATTAATACTCTTTCCATTACATTTTCTAATTCTCTTACATTTCCAGGCCAGGAATAGTTTAATAACCTATCCATAGCTCCTTGGGTTATTCCTTGAATCGTCTTTTTGTGTTCTAAGCTAAATTTTCGCAAGAAATGATCCACTAAAATAGGAATATCTTCCTTTCTCTCCCTAAGAGGAGAAGTAAATAGAGGCACCACATTTAAACGGTAATAAAGATCTTCCCTAAAATTACCCTTTTTCATTTCACTTTCCAAATTTTTATTAGTAGCTGCTATTATCCTCACATCAACTTTTATAGCTCTCTTTCCACCTAAACGCACAATCTCCCTCTCTTGGATAACCCTTAACAGTTTTACTTGGGATGATAAAGGAATTTCTCCTATCTCATCAAGAAAAATTGTCCCTGCATGAGCTAATTCAAATCTTCCTTTCATTAAATCTGTTGCTCCGGTAAAAGCTCCCTTTTCATGCCCAAAAAGTTCATTCTCCAATAATGTCTCTGGTAATGACCCACAATTTATTTCAATAAGAGGATTATTGGCCCTATCTGAATTATAATGAATGGCTCGAGCAACTAAAGCCTTTCCAGTTCCAGATTCTCCCTGAATTAATACTGTAGCGTTAGTTATTGCTACCTTATTTATCTTTTCATAAATAATTTGCATACTCCGAGAAATACCCAGAATATTGTTTATACTATATTCCTTCTTTATATCTAACTGTAACTTACGATTAAATTCAATTAATTCTTGCATCTGTAAAGCCCGTTGGGTTAATAATTCTAATTCTACCAAATCCACAGGACTACAAAGATGGGCATAAGCACCACGGTTCATACTATCTACCACTAAAGTATGGTCCCCATGAGGTACAATAATAATAATTACTAATTTTGTATTTATCCTATGAATTCTATCTATCATTTCTAAAGAGTCAATCCCAGAAGTCATAATATCTAAGAAAACAATATTTATATCTGTCTCTTCTATTATTTTTAAAATATTCTCTTTTGAAAAGGAACAAATAATCCTTTGGTACATTTCACGCTTTAGTCTCTTCGTTAATTCATTTTTTTCTTCAATAACTAAAATACTACAATCTTTTACTTTCATTTTCCAATTCCTAAATAGGCAATTTTTGCATATTATTAACTAAATATAGCAAATATTTTCTTTTTTGCAACTATAATAGACCCTCTGCAAAATAAACATAATTCTCAAGAAATAGAATATTTTCCTAAAAGGAACTAAAAGAAACTCAAACATTCAAG
>JASEGW010000031.1 GCA_030017825.1 bacterium
TCGAATTTTACTTTAGTGTGCTACAATACCTAATTATTTTTGCATGGGTACTTAAAATTTTGTATTATTTGTACTATCTGATTATTGTTTTAGGTGGGTAATACCCCTTTTTTACAGTAGTGTTTGGATATACGGCACATCCCTTTCCTAAAATAGTTCCAGGATTAGTTACAGAATTACAACCTGTTTCTACATCATCTCCCAATATTGCTCCAAATTTTCTAAGGTTTGTATTAATATCCTTGCCATTTAATCTTAATTGTATAGGAGCATTTCTAATGTTAAGATTAGCTAATTTTGTTCCAGCTCCTAAATTTACTTTATTTCCTAAAATACTATCCCCTATATAAGCAAAATGTCCTGCTTTAGCTTGGTTTAAAAAACAAGCATTTTTTACTTCTGTTGTATGGCCCACTATGCATCCATTACCCACTAAAACATTTCCTCGAATATAAGCACCTTGCCTTATTTCGCAATTATTTCCAATGATAGTAGGACCTTTGATATAAGCTCCAGGCTCAATTACCGTTCCTTTCCCAATATAGATCTGTTCATCTGCTAAAGTTGCTCCAGAATAAATTACCGTAGCTCCTTCTAATTTTTCTTCGTTCACATAAACTCCAAATTCACCTTTTGTAGCATCACCTACTACCAGCCTAAAACCCCCTTCAATTATGACTCCTTTGTATGTAACATATATTCTTGGTAGTATACCTTCTTTGTTTGCAATGCTGCTAACATTAGGGTTTATATGCTCTTTAATGTATTTTTTTATTTTTTCTAATGTTTCCCAGACATAATTTATATCTTTAAAGATGTCTTTGTGCTCAAATTCAGAAATATCAAAAATATCTTCCAAGTTCATAGACACACCTTCTATTTTTTTGTTTGAATATAAGTTTATATAATTCTATAGTTGATATTCTCTTACAGACAGACGTAAAAACTGTTTAATGATAAGTTTTTATTATTTTAATAAAAGTTTCATTCTTTGTCAATTCTTGTTTTTAAGGCTTTAAGGAAGGATATTAACCTAATTCATTGCTAATTATCTTATTTACTAACTTTCCATCAGCTTTTCCACCTATTTCCTTCATTGCTTCCCTCATAACTTTCCCAAAATCTGATTTTCCCTTGGCTTCTATTTTTATAATTATATTTTTAACTAAATTTTTAATCTCATCTTCACTTAATTGCTCTGGTATATAAACACTTAAAACTTCTAAATCATACTTCTCTTTTTCCACTAAGTCTGCACGCTTACCCTTTTCAAAGGCTTCTATGGATTCTTTAATCTGTTTTATTTGCTTGCCTATAACTTTTAAATAATCACCTTCTTCAAGTTTTTCTACTTTTTTCTCAATAGCTAAATTCTTTGCAGCAGCTTTCAGCGTTCTTAATACAGAAAGTTTTGGAGCATCTTTATTTTTCATGGCTTCTTTTAAATCATTATTAATTCTTTCTTCTACTGAGATCATTGTATCCTCCTATATTTTTATTGTCTCTTTATTTTCAGGTATTTCATTAAGTCTTCAATTTCATAAGTATTTAAAATATCTTCCTTAGATAGCCACCCCCTTCTAGCTACTCCTACTCCTAATTTCATTGTCCAAAACTGATCAATATGATGGGCATCAGTTCCTAAGGTAAATTTTGCTCCAAATTCTTTTGCTTTGCGACAATTTATATCATTTAAGTCTAAGCGGTCGAAATAAGAATTTATTTCTAGAAATGTTTTTGTATTAGCTGCTTTTTCTATAACTTTTGCAATATCAACTTCATAACCTTCACGGCTAGATATTAGCCTACCTGTGGGATGAGCGATAACATTAACCAATGGATTTTCCATAGCTGTTATTATTCTTTGAGTAACATTTTGTTTAAATCCAGTGTGAATAGCAGCAATCACAATATCTAATTTTTCTAATATTTTATCAGAGAAATCAAGATTTCCGTTAGATTTTATATCAACTTCACTTCCTGCTAAAATTTCAATTCCAGGTATTTTAGCGTTTATTTCTCTTATTTCCTCAATTTGTCGGACGATCTCTTTTTCTGTAAGCCCACCAGCATATTTTACAGATTGGGAATGATCGCAAATAGCCACATATTTATAACCATATTCTTTAGCTTTAAGGGCTATTTCTTCTATGGTAAATACACCATCGCTCCATACAGAGTGAATATGCAAATCGCCTAATATATTATTCTGTTGAATTATTTCTATAGATTGTCCTTCTAAATATAATTCTATCTCTCCCCTGTCCTCTCGAAGCTCTGGGGGAATCCATTTCATATTTAAGCTTTGATAGACCTCATATTCAGTTTTTCCAGCAATCTTTTCTTCATCTTTGAAAACTCCATATTCGTTAATCTTTAACCCTCTTTCCTTGGCTATGGTGCGCATTTTTATATTATGAGATTTTGATCCTGTAAAGTATTGCAAAGCTGCTCCAAAGGAGCTTCTATCAACTATGCGGAGGTCTACCTGCACTCCTTCTTTAGTTATTATAGAGCCTTTAGTATTTCCACAAGCTATAACTTGAGCTATGTTGGATAGAGAGGTAAATTCTTCTATAATTTTTTTAGGATTGTTTCCGGTAGCTAAAATATCAATATCACCAACAGTTTCATTCATTCTCCTTAATGACCCTGCAGGAGTAATATCTTCTATGTCTACTCTCTTTTTTAGCTCTTCTATAATCCTTTCTACTAAGTGATATGCCTTTCCCAGCAGTATTTTATCTTTGCTATGTAAAAACCACTCTATACCTCTTTTAATATTATTAACTTTTTGTTCTCCCATACTTGGAAGATTGGCTAAACTTCCATCAGAGATTACTTTTTTTAAATCTTCTAAATCTTTTACTCCTAATTCCTTATTTATTAAAAAGAGAGTTTTTGGACCTAATCCTTGGATCTTCATAAGTTTTATTAAGGTATCAGGAACTTCTGACAACGCCTCTTCATACTTATTCATTCTACCTGTCTTTAAAAACTCGTCTATTTTTTTAGCAATACCTTCCCCTACACCCGGAACCTCTCTTAGATTTCCCATCTTCCATATATTTTCAATGTCTTCAGTTAAACTTACAATAACGCGAGCTGCTCTTCGATAAGCATTAACCTTAAAAGGGTTTTCTCCTTGGAATTCTAAAGAGTCAGCCATCTTTTCGAACATTTGGGAAATCAGATAATTTTTCACCTTTGCCTCGCAAATGGTAGTAAAATGAAAATAATCGAAGAGTCGTGGAAGTTACATATTCTTATGTCGAACCCAGAAATAGCATTAGTAAGAATGCAATCCTGACAATAGAAAGCTTACTCCAAAATATGTAAATAAGACCATAGTAAATCCTATAATAGAAAGAATAGCCGCTTTTTTTCTTCTCCATCCTGACTGCAGTCTAATGTGGAGGTATAAAGCATAAACAATCCAGGTAATTAAAGACCATGTTTCCTTAGGATCCCACCCCCAATATCTTCCCCAGGCGTTTTGAGCCCAAATAGCACCGGTAATGATTCCTAAAGTCAATAGTGGAAAGCCTATGGCAATAGATCTATAACTAACTTCATCTAATATTTCTAAAGAGGGTAATTTAAAATAAAAGTTATCAATCTTCTTATACTTTATCCTTTTTTCTTGAATAATAAACATTAAAGCCGTAGCAAAAGCAATAGCAAAAGCAGCATAACTTAAAAAGCACACTGAAACATGAATAGAAAGCCAATAACTTTGAAGAGCAGGAACCAAGGGTTCTATCTTCTTATAATCCATAGGCAATACTGAGGCGGCACCTATTGCCAAAAAAGCCAAGGGGGTTACAAAGGCACTTAATACTCTTATTTTGTATTTATATATAATAAAATAGTGAACCAAGAGAATACACCAAGAAAAAAAGACCATTGATTCGTATAGATTAGCAAAAGGAGCATGACTAGCTTCAATACTGCGATGTATTAACCCTAAAGTATGAGCAATAAAACCTAAGCTCACAAATAACAGAGCAATACGCGGTATTCTTTCTCTTTGAAATATAAAATGAGCTATATATAAAATCGTGCTCAACAGGTAAATAAATATAGCTACTTCAAAATAATTTGCAGATTCCATAAAAATCCTCCCAAATTTTTTAATTATCAATCTTCAGTTTTCATTTATTTTATCAATAAATCTAATTATTGATGTGTTCTACAATATGCTGATACTTTCTTACGAACAGCCACAAAGCTATTAACTTCTTGCTTCTCTTAATTGTTACCTACAATTTCTTCTACAATTAAGGCAAATTCATCTTCCATTTCTCTCTTTCTATTGAGAGACTTCCCAGCAACTTCTATCTTAGTCCCCTTTTCATCTCTTCTTATACTTGCATAAATTTTTCTAAAAGGTATAAATAGGGAAAATGTAATGCCTATCATTAAAAACAAAAATCCTCCATATACTAAATACAACCCTCTATCTTTTGCTATTTGAAGCTCTGTATAAGGTTTCATTCCTGCTAATCTAAAACTTAAATCTTCTTTATTCCAAGTTATGTTTCTATGGTAGTCAGGATACTTATAGAATAACCAAAAGCTTTTAATTAAGTCTTTTTTGTTTCGATAAATGCCAATTTTAGCTGCAGGATTATTTAGATTTTGGGTTTTGGAGTATATTTCTGTTCCCTTTATTATTAAATCTGGCAAAAATTGCTCTACTTTTAAGTATAAATCATTCTTTCCCAACTTTATCTTTGAGCCAACATCCACTAAATAACGATTACCTTTTCCTTTTTTGTCAGTTACTTTAATCCATAACTTAGAAGTTCCGTAACTATTTTGATAAAAATCAAAGCCTTTGTATCTTAAGGGATGGTTAACTCTTACTAATTTAGTTAACTTTTCTTCACCTTTTTCTATTACTGTAAGTTTGCTTTCATAACTTAGCACATTTGATGAATTTGGATAGTATTTTATCTGAAAATCATCCGCTCTCACTTTAAAGTTGCTCTTGGGAATATCAGTTGCTTCGCCTACAGAAATTTTGAGGTAGCTTTTGTATCCCCACAAGCTGCCCACAAGTCCACCTAATAAAATTAGTAAAAGACTAACATGAGTTAAATAATAACCAATCCTATTCAAGCTTCCCTTTTTGGCGTATATACTCCAAAAGCCTTCCTCGTTTTTGCAGTTAACAGTATATTTAAAATTAGTTAAAGTTTCTTTAATCTTACTCTCAATATTTTCTACTTTTTTATCAAAAATATACTCTTGGTATAATTTAAAGTTAGATAAAATTTTAAACTTCTCTTTATTTCTTATCTTAGTTTTATAGATCATACAAGAAAGAACATTTAAACTTAGCAAGCATAAAATCCCTAAATACCACCAAGAATGATAAACATCTTGCAATTGGCCATATTTTATTAAAGCATAGCCATGATGACCAAAAAGCTCTACATATTTCCACTTTCCAGCATTTTGAGGAATTAGAGTTCCTATTATAGACAGAAGTATTATAACTATCATCAAGACTATGGTTAATTTGATTGCTCTTAATTTGTTAATTATCTTCCACATATGTCTTCCTCTTCATTTTAATAGCAATAGTTATTTTTAATTTAAACCCTCGTTTAATTATGCGCGCATCTATTTTAAGTTTAAATCGAACTCAGATTATAATATAATTTCACTTAGTAAATCTATCAATTTTGAAAGATTTAATTCCTTAAAATATTTATCTTTTGTAACTATTCAGCAATGTTCAATATAACAACATATTTCCTTAATGCGAAGTTTAAAAATTAGTATTTCTTCGTCAAATTAAAATTTTAACGAAAAATACATAATTTTTAATTTCTTCTTTTTCTTTAAAAATTAAATATTTTCCTAATTTCAATTAATGCTCAGAAATATTAATTCTTAAACTTATATTTAAATCGAACCCAGGTTAAGTTAATGCTTTTAGTAATATTTCCTTAGCGCCTTTTTTAAGCAATGTATAGGCTAATTTTTCTCCTAATGTTTCTGCCTCTATTATTCTTCCGCTAATTTTACCCCTAACTACTTCCTTGCCATCTAACGAAGATACCATTCCTTCTAAGTAAAGTTCTCTATCTTCTGCTTGAGCTATCACCCCAATAGGAACTTGGCATCCTCCGCCAAGTTTTTTTAAAAATGCTCTCTCTGCAACCACTTCCTGGTAGGAGTTATAGCAATTTATCTTTTCTACTAATTCTTTTACTTCAAAATTATCCTTTCTAATCTCTATTCCCAAGGCTCCTTGACCAGCTGCAGGAAGGAAATCTTTTAAAGGCAACTCCTGAGTTATTTTTTCTGATAAATTTAGGCGAATCAAACCAGAGGCAGCCACTATTATAGCTTCAAAATTTTCTTCTTGGAATTTTTTAAATCTGGTATCTAAATTTCCTCTTAGATCGATAACTTTTAAATCTTTTCTAAAGATTAATAATTGGGCTTTTCTTCGCAAACTACTTGTTCCTATTGTTGCCCATGGAGACAATTCTTGTAATTTTTTATTGTTTTTTGAAATAAGAGCGTCTTTGGGATTTTTTCTAGATGGAACAGAAGAAATGATAAGTTCTGGAGGAAATTGGCAAGGAATATCTTTCATGCTGTGCACGGCAATATCAATTTTTCTCTCTATTAATTCTTCCTCGATCTCTTTAACAAATAAACCCTTTCCTCCTATTTTACTTAAAGGAGAATTTAGCAGTTTATCGCCTTCAGTTTTTATTGTTTTTATTACAAAAGAACAATTTTTTTTAATTTCTTTAAGCTTTTCTACGACTAATTCTGTCTGAGTTAAAGCTAATTTACTTCCACGACTACCGACTATTATTTCTTTCATCACTTTTTATGCTCTTCAATCTTTTTCTCTATTAATTCATGTAGTTTATCTTGGGCATCCTCTTTTATTAAGCTTATAATTTCAGAATTTACAATACTCTTCCAAAGCAACTTCCTTTTTTGAGAATCAACAACTTCTTTCATTACTCTACTTCTAATGCTTCCCAAAATGTTTAATAATTCTCCATATTCTCTACCATAACACTTAGACAATTCATTTCTTATCTTTTTAGCCAAAGAAGGACTTTTTCCAACAGTAGAAACACTAATAGTCAGGTCTCCTACTCTGGTTATTGCTGGCACTGTATAATCGCATAATTCCATATTATCTATAACATTTACCATTATTTTTAATTTTCGAGCCTCAAGAGCTACTTTCTCATTAGTTTCTTTAGAATCAGTAGCAGCAACAACTAAGAAAGCTCCTTTTAGGTCTCCACTTTTATATTTTTTTTCATAAAAATAAATTTTTCCTGCTCTTAAAAGAACATTTAACTCTTCATTTAATTCCATGCTGATAACATGAACCTTAGCACCGCATTCTAACAAAGAGGCTACTTTTCTGTGAGCAACTTTACCTCCACCTACCACCACACATTTTTTGTTTTTGATGTTCAGCTCAATAGGATATAGTCTCATTTAAGTTCCTTTCTTATTGTTTTGAAATAATTCACTTAAAGCCTTGATATACATATACCCATCTCCAGCTTTTAGTTGTTCTTTAATTTTAGACATAGGCAAAGCTAATATTTTATTGACAATTACAGATACGTGCTCTTCTACTCTTTTTTCATCAAGAGACTTGTCTATATTTAATATTTCCTTACGACAAATCTCGGAAATACTTCTTTTTATCTCATGAACTATAGGTGTAATCTCTAAAGAATGATGCCAAGAAATAATTTCTGGCATTTCTTCCTTAATTATTTTTTCAGCTAACTCTACTTCTTTCAACCTTCTTTTCCTGTTAGCTTCTACTACTATTTTTAAACCATCAATATCATACAAAATAACCCCTTTCAAAGAATTTATTTTTGGGTCTATATTTCTTGGAACTCCTAAATCTATTAAGAAAACAGTCTTATTTCTATGTTTATTTAAAGCATATTCAACGTCATCTTTTTTTATAACATAATGAGGAGAAGTAGTGGAGACAATCACAATATCTACTAAAGGCATAATTTCATACAAATTATCAATACTTGCAGCTTCTCCATTAAACTTTATTGCTACGTCGTTTGCTTTGTCAATATTCCTATTAACCACCCATATTTTTTTAATGCCATTATTATTTAAGTGTTTAATTAATAGCTCTCCCATCTTTCCGAGACCAACGATCATTACTCTTTTATCAGTTAAATCGTTAAAAATCCTTTTGGCTAATTCTATAGCAGCAGAACTCAAAGATAATGCTCCTTCTCCTATGCCAGTTTTTGTTCTTATTTTCTTGGTAACGTTTAATATCTTTTGAAACAAAACATTAAAAACAAGATTTGTGGTTCCGCATTCTAAGGCAACATGATAAGCATCTTTAATTTGTCCTAATATTTGCTGTTCTCCTAAAACCATAGAATCAAGGCTGCTAGAAACTCTTATCAAATGCTCAATAGCTTCTTTATTATTTTTTTCGTATAAATAATCTTCTAACTCTTTATTTTCTAAGTCATGGTAATTTGCTAAAAACTTTTTTACAATACTTTTTCCATTTTCCAGATCTTCAGTAACAATATAGATTTCTGTGCGATTACAGGTAGAAAGAATTACACATTCATTTATACACTCATACTCCTTTAACATTCTTAAGGCATATGATAGTTTTTCTTTCCTAAAATATACCTTTTCTCTAATCTTTAAAGGAGCTTTATGATGACTTATTCCTAATACGATAATATTCATATGATTTCTTATGGAGGTAACAATTTTTAATTAAGTACCAATACAAAAATAATTAGGTATTGTAGCACACTTAAGTAAAATTCGAAGCTTGTCCTCGTGAAAACGGGATTTAGATTTTGGATTTAAAATATCCAGATTAAATACTGAAAAACTTATGCTTAAGTATTTATCTATCATCTTTACTGTTTATGGAACGGTATAATGCCTATAAAACAATAACAAAAAGATAGTAGTCAATAAACAAGTACTTAACGCAACTATGGACCCAGATTTAATCCATATCTTAAAAGTAATAGGATGAGAGGTCCTTTCGCTTATAGAGACAGCTATAATATTAGCAGCTGTTCCAAAGGGAGTGCCATTACATCCTAAGCCGCCCCCCAAAGCCAGACTCCACCATAAAGGACTAACGTTAATTCCTGCAAGAGCAATATGCTTAATTATGGGAATTATGGCTAAAGCAAGAGGCACTACTCCTACAATAGCTGAAATAACAGCACTGCACCAAAAAAGAATAATCATACAAGCAAGCATGTTAACCTTAGCAAAGGAGTGTATTTTTTGCCCTATAAATGAAAATATTCCTGCACTCTCTAAACCGCCAACTATAACAAAAATGCCTATAAAGAATATTAATACCGACCATTCTATATCTTGAAACACTTTATTTAAATCAGGTTTAACCAAAACAAATGTAATCGCTGCTCCTATTAAGGCAATAAAAGAAATTTTTAAATTAAATACTTCTTGCAATAAACATAATATTAGAACTATAGCTAAAGAAAATAAGCATTTTATTACTGTCTGCTTGTCTTTTAAAGCTTTATTTTCATCCATCTTTATCACAGCTTGAAATTTATCAGATTTTTTTTTAAGTTCTCTTCTAAACACCACCTTTAAGATTAAAAGCGAAAAAATCCAAACTATAAGAACTGGAGGAAGAGTATGGGTTAAAAAGTCATTAAAAGAAAAGTTAGCTGCAGAACCTATTAAAATATTTAGAGGGTCTCCTATTAGAGTACCTACACCTCCAATATTAGAGAGTAATGATTCAGCCATGAGCATGGGAATAGGAGTTATACCTAAAATACTTGCAATTAAGATGGTAATAGGCGTTATGATGATTATAGTGGTAACGTTATCTAAGAACATGGAAACTATTGTAGCAGTACTCCCCATAATAACAACTAATTTCCAAGGATCTCCTTTGGTTATTTTGGCTGATCTTATGGCTAAGTATTCAAAAAAACCACTTCCTTTTAAAATGCTTACGATTATCATCATGCCTGCTAAAAGCCCTAAAGTATTAAAATCTATAGCTTGAAAAGCTTTTTCTTGGGTATAAAAATTAAAACTCATTCCACAAACAATCATTAATACTGCACCAATGGAGGCACTGATAGCTCGATCCATCTTTTTTGAAAAAATCAAATAAAAAGTACTTAAAAAAATTATTAAAACTATAATATTGTTTATCATCACAATTAAACTCTTTTTTTTACTAATACCTTATATAACATTTTTTATCAATTGGTACTTTCGGTAGTTTTATTATTTAGCAGAATAAAGAAAAAGAATATATTTACTATTTTTAAGAACAGTAAATATATTCTTTTTGATAACTTGATTATATGATTTATGCTTTAGTTAAATTCTTTTTTATTTTAGAATAATAACCTTTAGTGCCCAAAACACCTAAATGATGGATAAATTTGTCATAATGATAGGGATCAACTTTTCGATACTTCCCTAAAGCTATTTCCAATGAAGTTTTTTCGCCTAATTCAACATAGTCTTTAGTGTGTTCCTTCTTAAAAATTTCTCTAATTTCTTCAGTAATTTCTACCAAAATCATTCTTCTAAGTTCTTCTTCTCTATCGCTACCATCTCTATAATCTATTCCTAGTTTTATATAATCATCTAAACCCTCGTTAAAATTCTCTATTGATTTTTCTTTGTTTTCTAAAATTCCATAACAAACACCTAATGCCACATGTATAGTTCCGCTTAATTCATGAGTTTTGTATCTCTTCTTCATCATGATACAATCTTCAAAATTCTGAATAGCTTTTTCGAAATACTCTACATTGGGTCTATTCTCTCCTGCAGTAAAATAATGTTTCCCTACTTCCATTCTACGCAATGCCTTGCATCTTTCTACTTCCCTCCAACTAATGTCTCCTTTGGTAATCTCATAAGGAGTTGGCAGTTCAGCTTTTACTTCGCTCAGATGAGCAGCAATATGAGAAAAACCTCTTCTTGTAAATACTCTGCTAATATAATCTATGGAATCAATAATTTTGTCTAATTGATTTCTCACTAATTTATAATCCAAAATTACCCCATTTGGATCAATTTTGTTATTTATTTTATTGAGGCAAGTCTTTATGTCATCTTCAATTTCACCATTACTATCTAAAATATTCTCCACTTCTTCAAAAAATAACTCCTTGTTGTAAACAACAAACTCTTTTGTATTCTCTACAGCTTCCTTTAGCCTACCTAAATCTACATCTATATCTATTCCATTAAGAACATCTTTTATTTTCAGCCTTCCTATCATTTACAACCTCCTATATTTGTTAAGTAAACCTAAAGCATTCAAGAGCTAATCTTAAATTCAGAATAAAAAAATTCAGAATCTTTGTTTAAAGGTTGATAATTTCTTTATTATAATTTTTGTAACTATTCAGCATAAACCTAAGTTTAAGGAAATATGTTGTTATATTGAACATTGCTAAATAGTTATTAATTTTATTTGCAAAATTTTGATCAAGGAAAATTTAACCACAGAGATCAAAGAGAAATATAAGAGCTCAGCAAGAAATATTTAAATAAAAACACATCTTTTCTCTAATATTCTCAGCGTTTCCTGTGGTTTAATCTTTAATTTATCTTAATTTATTAAAAATACTAACATAATTTCGTGTATTCCGTCAATCAAATTTTGAACCAATCTAAAGCCATAGAGATAGAAAATGCATGATGTTAAATATTTTACATATTCTCCAATAGTTATCTCCAGATTCTTTGAAATGACATTCCTTCAGCTTTCTGGATGAAATCTTCTTGATCTAAGGCAAAGAGGGGACTTGTTTCGATATAGCCCAATATCTCTCCATCTTTATCTACAGGCACTTCAATATTGGCCTTTTTTATCCAACTAGCATAAAGTTTAGTTAAATTTTTCTTAACCTCTTGCGGTGAATCACTCCCTTCCCTATTTTTCAAAGGCGAAAATTCTTCAAGCCTATTTACCTCCATCAAAACAACATTTTCTGCTTCTTCAAATAGATCAAAAATAAATGTTTCAAATTTATAACCATTTGGTTCGCTTGGAGTAATTATTTCGCCCTCTTCGCTAATATAAGGTATTTTTTTGAAAGCTTTATGATATTTTAACTTTGTTCCTTTGAAAATAATATTTTCAATAAAACTTACACTTAAAATATGAATAGCTGGGCTTCCTGCATTGAATTTCAAGGAACCATCTTCGTTTTTTGCATAAACCTCCTCTTTGGTCAGCTCGCTATATTCTATTACCCCTAATTTTCCGTTTACATATCCCACTAAGCCTATTTTTTCTTCAGGATGTTTTTTAGCTACAACTTTTGCTGACATCTGAGACTTGTTTAAAAAATGGTATCCAATAAACACAGGATCAGCAATTTTTAACAAAGCATTATCTACTTGAAAATAAAATAAATACTTAATTCCCCTTTGCTTCATATCATTTAAAGCATTACTATCTCTGATAGCTAAAATAGTACCCCCATGACCATTAGGGTTCTCAAAAATATGATTTTTTTTATCCAAAATCATATTTCCTTGTCTATCTACTGCGGGAACCATACCTTGTTGAATAAATCTAATATCTTGAGATGGCAATCCAAAAAATTGATTGGTTTCGAAATATTTTATAGTCCCTTCATGTGTATATTTACTGGTCATAATATACAAAGGAATTCTAATATCGTATTTTTCAGATAAAGCTTTAATTTTTTCCACATGAATTTGATAAAGACTTCTTTTGGTAATAGGTCCAATGGGATAAGTTCCTTTGGGAGAGTTAAGTCCTAAACGAGTACTTTGTCCGCCAGCCACTAAAAAACAACCTACTTCCCCATTTTTAAGAGCAATCTCCCCAAATTTTTTAGCCTCCCCCTCTTTTTCTATATCTTTTTCTTCTTTTGGAATAGATATTACTTCAGGAGGAGCCAACTCTTTTTTCTTAATAATCTGCTCGTAGTCAATAACATGTTTTTTAGCCAACTCTCCTACTAAAGGAATATTTATACTACAAATTTGATCTGAGAATTCCTTTCCCTCTTCGATACTCAACTGATCCCACCATTTGAGTACATGTTCTTGTTTATATTCATACAATAAATTAATCTGTTTTTGTAAAACTTCATCTTCTACTTTAATCATAAAAGAACCTCCCTCTTGTATTTTTATTTTAGCATATTAGTACCACATTTAACTTATTTTCTACTACCATTTTTATATTCTAAAATAATGTCTTAATCTTTCTATGGCCTCTTGTATATTTTCTATAGAATTAGCGTAAGAAAATCTTATAAAATTATTAGATGTTTCGCTAAAATCTACTCCAGGAGTAACTGCCACATGAGTATTATCTAATATTTCATAAGCAAATTTAAAACTATCTATATTAAAATTTCTACTATCTGCCAAAACATAAAAAGCCCCATTAGGTTCTTTGCTAATAATAAAGCCCAATTTTCTTAGACTGTTCACTAAATAAATTCGCCTTCGATTATAAATCTCGACCATTTTATTTACGTCTTCTTGAGCCAATTTCAAAGCGGAAATTCCACCGTATTGGACAAATTCATTGGCCGAAATAAACAAGCTTTGAGAAAGAGTTTGCAAAGACCTGACATATTTTTGAGGAACTATTAAATAGCCCAATCTCCAACCAGTCATAGCATATTTCTTAGAAAAACCATTTAGAACAAAAGCATCTTTTTTGTATTCTAAAATAGATTTAGCTTTTATTCCGTAAGTCAAGCCATGATATATCTCGTCAGAAACTATATGAATATCTAAATCAGCTAAATCTTTTAGTATGTTATTATTTACCATACCTGTTGGGTTAGAAGGAGAATTTATTATTAGTGCCTTTGATTTTTTATTTATTAATCTTCTGATGCTATCTATATCATAAGTGTATCCTTCTCTTTCCTTTAATTTATAATATACTGGAGTTGCTTTCATAAGATTAATAAAATTAGGATAACAAGGATAATAAGGATCCGGAAGGATAACCTCATCATCTTTTTCAAGCAACATAGTAAACAATAAAAACAAGGCTGGAGAGGTTCCTGAAGTCACTATTACTTGTTCTGGTAAAATTTCTACCTGATATTCTTGGTAGTAATATTCGACTATGGCCTTCTTTAACTCTATCAAACCCAAGCTGTGAGTATATTTGGTCTTCCCTTCCCTTAAAGCTTCGATAGTGCTATTTACAATGCACTTTGGAGTATCAAAATCAGGCTCGCCTACCTCTAAGTGAATTACATTCTTGCCTGTTCTCTGCATCTCCTGAGCTTTTTCCAATATCTCCATAACTAAAAATGGTTTTATCTTATCTAAATTCATCTTTAATCCTGATTGTTTTTCTAATAAGGTAACTATTCAGCATAAACCTAAGTTTAAAAATTAGTATTTCTGAGCATTAATT
>JASEGW010000032.1 GCA_030017825.1 bacterium
ATTCGGCTACTTATGCTTATTTATTGAGATATTCTTAATTTTTAGTTTTCATATTGGCGTTATTAACGCTACGGTTGTTTTAGACAGATTTCATGCAGCTTCAAAAGTCAATAAAGCAATTGATCAAGTACGTAGGAATGAATTGCAAAAGGCAAGAAAAAATAAAGATCAGGAATTAATTGAATTAACCAATTGTGATCAAAGATTTATGCTATTAAAAAAGAAAAGTAATTTAACTCAACGGCAAGAAGTAACTCTGCAAAAATTATGTGACCTTAATAAATCTATCTATGAAGCTATGCTTTTAAAAGATGACTTTATGCAGATTTATGAATGCGAGAATATTGATGAAGCTAAAGAATATATCGCTGATTGGGCTGATCGAGCTCTCTTTAGCGGATTACAACCTTTTATAGAATTAGCTTGTAGCGTTATTAACAAAATTCAATATATCTTAAACTGGTTCAAAAAGAAAATCAGTTCGGCTATATCTGAAGGCTTTAATAACAAAATCAAACGTCTAAAAAGAATGGCTTACGGTTATAAAGATATTGATTATTTCAGACTGAAAATTCATCAACATTGTGGGTATTTAAACCCCAGGAAATATCAACTAATTTAAGAAAGAACCATCCTTCTTGCTATGATCAATCTCATGAGTAGACGGTTAGAGAGATGTCAATAGAACTTTTCACACACCCTCTTAGATATTTTTCGTTAAAATTTCAATTTAGCGAAGAAATATTAATCCTTAAACTTATATTTAAATCGAACTCAGGTTAATTAGGTAGGTAAATCATAGGAAGAAATCTTCTGTGGTTATAATCTAAAATATTCAAATCAACAATTCTCAAGTTAAATCCAGAATATAAAGAAAAATGATTTCCATAATCTATCTATACATTAAATACACCCCTATTAAAAACAACATTTCATTTATCTCGCATAAAGCTCCTAATGTATCTCCAGTCTGGCCATTAATCTCCTTATTAATGTATTTTATATAAACAAAAGAAATTACTAATACTAAAATAAAGAATACTATTCCCTGGTATTTAAAAATGCATAACATTGCTGCTAATAGTATTGCTTGAGCAATCAATAGCTCTTTCAACTCGACACATTCAATAAAAGCCTTTCCAATTCCAAAACTATCTCTAGCATAATCTGAAAAACAAGAAGCAAACACAATGCTTCCTCTTCCAACCGCAGGCATTAGCATTAAAGCAGGATAAATTATTTTTCCACTAATATTTGCTATAAATAATACCTTCCCTAATAACAATAAAACTATTCCCACAACACCCATAGTTCCTATACGGCTATCCCTCATAATCTCTAGTTTATCTTCTACAGTATTTCCTCCATATAATCCATCAATAGTATCAGCAAAACCATCCAAGTGCAAAGCTCGACAAATATAAATCAAAACAGTTACAGTTATCAAAGATGTTATTATCCGAGAAAAATATAGATGACTTGCATAATAAACTGCGCTAATTACAATTCCTATTAAAATACCTACTAAAGTAAAATATTTAGCAGATTTAGCTAAAGAAAAGCTATCCCCGCTTAGTTTCAAATATGGAATATTAATACGAGTTAAAAAACGCAAAGCTATAAAAAAAGACTTCATTTTTTGCTTTTGCTTACTCCTGCTTCTTTAAAAGTTAACACCTCATTTAGCACTTTACAGCTAGCCTCTATAATCCCCATAGCTAACGCTGCTCCAGTACCTTCACCTAAACGTAAGTTTAAATCGACTATAGGCAAAAGCTTTAATTTCCTTAGAGCTGTTTTATGGCCTACTTCTACAGAACTGTGCCCGGCAAATAAATATCCTCTTACTTCATCTTTAAGTTTGCTAGCAATTAAGGCTGCTGCGGTAGATATAAAGCCATCAACAACAATTGGAACTCTTCGAGCACAAGCAGCAATGATAACCCCAGCAATACCCCCAATCTCATAACCACCTACTTTAGAAAGCACATCAATGCCATCAGAAGGATCAGGTAGATTTACCATAATTCCTTTTCCAATAACATCTATTTTTTTCTCTAACTCCAAATCGTTTATTCCTGTTCCTCTTCCAGTCACTACTCTTACTGCTTTTTTAGCTATTACTGCAGTAATAGCACTGGAGGGTGTAGTGTTTCCAATACCCATATCTCCAGTTCCTACAATATCTATACCCTTTTTATATTCTTCTTCAAATGACTCAATTCCTCTTTCGATAGATAAAACAGCTTCTTCTTTGCTCATAGCTGGACCTTTGCTAAAATCTGCTGTTCCATAGCCTATTTTTTTATTCTTTATGTCAGGATGCAGTTTTATATCCTCAGCAACTCCCATATCTACAACTACAACCTTAGCACCTATATGACGGGCTAAAATATTAATTGCTGCTCCCCCTTTAGCAAAATTACAAAGCATCTGAGAAGTAACTTCTTTAGGAAAAGCGCTTACTCCTAAATCTGCCACCCCGTGATCACCAGCCATGGTAAAAATTACTTTTTTCTTTAATTCAGGCCTTTGATTATTGGTAATAGAAACCACTTTTTTGGCTAATTCTTCTAACCTTCCTAAGCTACCTTTAGGAATAGCTAAATTATCCCAACGCTTAAAAGCTTCATTATGATTACTTTCTACAGGTCTTATTCTTTTTAATGTTTCTTGAAGTAATTCCATTCTTTTTCCTCTTAATACTCTATTCCTTTTCTGGCTACTACTTTATTAGTATAGGGATGTTTAATCATAAGCATTTCCGTAACTAAATCAGCCATTTTTATAATTTCTTGGGTAGCATTTCTACCAGTTAAAATTAACTCAATATTTTTTGGCTTCTCTTTAATTAAGTTAATTACTTCTTCTTCTCTAATATAACCTAAATTTACAGCACAATTAACTTCATCTAAGACTATGATATCTACATCTTCTTTCATCTTTTCTCTAACTTTCCTCATCATACGACTGCAGGCAGCGCATATTATCTCTATTTCTACTCTACTCTTTTTCTTAAAAATATCATACCTTATATCAAAACATTCCATTTTTATTAAATCTTGAAATTTATCTAAAGCAATAATCTCTCCCATTATAGAAACTTCGCTCTTTAGAAACATAAAAAAGTAAGACTTAAACCCATGGCCAGCAGCTCTTATTACTTGTCCCAAGGCAGCTGTAGTCTTTCCTTTCCCCGCACCAGTATATACCTGCACAAGTCTTTTTCCTAATTCCATATAACTATCCTCATAATTAAAAGTATTATCACCATTAAAAATGATGTCACATATAAGAATACAATAGATTCTTTAATATGCTTTATCTTTATCTCTTTTATTTCTTCTCCTATGTCCGGCATATCCCTTAACACTCCTTGATAATAGCTTCCTCCACCAAGCCTTATTCCTAAAGCCCCTGCAATTCCTGCTTCTGATAGCCCGCTATTTGGACTAGGATGATTTCTGCCATCTCTTAATATAGTCTTTGCACATCTTAAAAAGTTTTTTCTTAATAAAAAAGCAACTAAGATTAATAAAAAAGCTGCTATCCTTGCAGGGATATAATTAGCAACATCATCAATCTTTGCCGAAAAGTAACCAAAGTCTCTATATTCTTCATTTTTATACCCTACCATAGAATCTAGTGTATTTACAGCTTTATATGCCCAACATAAAGGCACACCTCCTAAAAACATGTAAAAAAGAGGAGATATCACTCCATCGGTAATGCTTTCAGCTATAGATTCTATAGTCGCTCGAGCTATTTCTTCCTCATCTAAATTATGAGTATCTCTTCCTACAATATTAGAAAGCTTTTTTCGAGCATTCTTAAGCCAAAAAATCTTTTGATAGCTTAGCTTAATTTTTTCTAATGTAGCAGCTATCCTTTTAGCCTCTTTAGCCATTTCCTTAATAGAAATAGCATTAAATAATAAATAAATACTTACCAATATACCTAATTGTCTATTAATTTTATAAACAATTCCTAAAACAACAAAGATTATTAAATAAGTTCCTCCTATAATAATTATTGCTAGTAACAACCCACCTCTTTTTTTATCTTCAATTCTTCCTCTTAAATACTTCTCTAAAATACTTACAACTCTTCCAATATAAACTACTAGCATTGGAAGCCACTTGGGATCTCCTAAAATTAGATCTAAAACAACCGCTGATAATAATATTACTGCAAATTCCATGATTTTATATGGTTGACAATTTAAAGATAAAAAATAACTATTTTGTATCTCAATATAAATTACAAGTTATGCATCTTTATTTTATTTATTAATAATTTAGATAATCTAAATTATATAAATTGTAGTTTAAGTAGATTAGATTAAGTACCTTTATTTTTATTAAATGTAATAGGGTATCAAACGTTCTTTATCTTACGCTACTAATCCCCTCATTTAGTATTTCATAAATTTTTGGTATATCTAAGCTATTTCGAAGTAATTTCGCTAATTTATCATACTCTAAATCTTTATTAAAATAGGCAACATCTTTTTCTTTTATATTCTTTTTTCGACGAAGATAATTAATAAATTTGTTTCTAAATTCATTATTTTCAAATATTCCATGAATATAAGTTCCTATTATTGTGCCATCTTTACTTATACTCCCTTCTTCATAACTATCCTTCTTCCCTCCTATTTGTTCCAATACTTCAAAAGTAAAATTATCTTCATTTGACTTAGTGCGTCCGCAATGAATCTCATAACCACTTATTTCTTGGTTGCAATCTATAAGATTTTTTAGACCTGACAACTTAGCTTTAACTTGATAAGTAACTTTACTTTTATTTATGAAAGTTTCTATATCCAATAAACCCAAACCTTCAATTTCTTTATAGCTTGATTCTACATTATAATTATCCATCACCTTTCTTCCCAGCATTTGATACCCGCCACATATTCCTAATATCATAGTGCCATTATTAGCAATTGTTTTAATTTTCTGGGCTATCTGAGAGCTATGTAAATAAATCAAATCACTAATAGTATTTTTTGTGCCAGGAATAATTAATAAGTCTGGTTCTCCAATTTCATCAAATTTATCTACATACTTTAAATTTACATCCTCTTCTTTTTCCAGATACTCAAAATCTGTAAAATTAGATATCCTAGGAAGTTTAATTATTTTTACTTCTATTTTTCCATTTTTATTACAATCTTTTTCTTGCTCAATACTTACTGAATCCTCATCAGAAATACAAATATCTCTAAAATAAGGCACAACACCTAAAACAGGCTTTTTAGTCTTTTTCTCTAAAAAGTCTAGTCCAGGCTTTAATACCTCGAAATCCCCTCTAAATTTATTAATAATAATTCCAGCCACCATTCTGCGTTCCTTGGGGTTTAAAAGACCCAAGGTCCCAATAATACTAGCAAAAACTCCTCCTTTATCAATATCAGCCACTAAAACGACTGGAGACTTTGCCATTTGGGCTACTTTCATATTAACAATATCTCTGTTTTTTAAATTTACCTCAGCCGGACTGCCTGCGCCCTCAATAACTATTGCTTCAAATGTACGCGTAAGATTCTTATAAGACCTTTTTATAATCTTAAAAGCATCTCTTTTGTACTTATCATATTCAACTGCTTTCATATTAGAAACTACTCTACCTCTTGTAATAATCTGAGCACCTTGATCCGAAGTAGGCTTTAACAATATAGGATTTATGTCAACTATAGGCTTTATACCTGCTGCTTCTGCTTGCACTGCTTGAGACCGAGATATCTCTTTACCATCTTCAGTCACAAAAGAATTATTAGACATATTCTGGCTTTTAAAGGGAGCAACATTTAAACCATCTTGCTTAAATACTCTGCAAAGACCTGCTGTAATAAGACTCTTTCCAACATGCGATCCTGTTCCTTGTATCATAATAGCTTTAGCATTCATTGTTATCCTTTTTGCATATTCTTTATTTACTTGGTATTTGGCTTGAATAAACTATCTGATATTTTCTTATTTATCTTGACAGATTTTATAATCATAGTAGATATAAGTTGGCCATTTTTGTATTCCTTGGTTTTATAAGGAATTTCGTAATTTCCTTTTACTCTTCTATAATCTAAATTAACACTAGTTACTATATTCCCTTCCAAATCCTTCTCTTCTTCTTTAAGCACCACAAAATTTTTTTTATCTATCCATATTTTAGAATATATTCCTGTACTTTTTGGTACTTCAATTACATATGCACTATTTTTTTTAACATTATCAGTGCCTAAAAGCTTTGCTTCCCTTGGTATATCCTCAAACCACTGATTATTTTCTATTTTCTGCTCCTCCTCTTTAATCTTCATCCATTTATTTATAAACGAACTGTATACCCATTCGTTTTTTCCATCACAAATAGTAATAACTTCCATGTCCTTCTTCATTCCCTTTGTAAATTCAGGCATATTCAGCATATCGGGCATCTGAATGATTACTTCTTCCTGTCTTGTTTTTTCGCCTTTTCTCCATAGCTTCAATTTTCCTCTCACTGCTCTCCCACTTTCTTTACTATTTATCTCTCCTACAATAATCATACTTTTAACTTCTTTTTTAAATTTATTATGTTTTGCTTCTGCCTGTATAGCTAGTTCTCTCAGGGTAATGGCATAAATACTTTCACTTATACAAACAATACACATTATCAATACATAGAACATAATTACTTTAATTCTTCTTTTCATTATTCTCCACTTTTCTTTAAACTTTTATAACTTAAGCTTAATATAAATTTATGCTTAATAGCAAATTTAGAATTATCATAGCACCTCATAATAACTAACATAAAATTTGTATTAAAGAACAAGTAAAGTCAAGTTTAAAATAACCTGAGTTCGATTTAAATATAAGTTTAAGGGTTAATTTTTAAGCATTGATTGAGATTAGGAAAATATTTAATTTTTAAGGAAAAAAGAAGAAATTTTGTTTGAGGCAGAAGCTTAAGTTTAATTTCTTCTCTCCATTCTATTCTTCCTCTCATAAAACCAAACCAACTCTTTTTAAATCAGATAAAACATTAAGTAAGTAATTCAAATCATCTTCTTTATGATTGGACATAATTGTAACTCGCAACCTCTCCGTTCCTTTGGAAACAGTTGGAGTGCGAATGGCTGGAATAAATATTCCTTTTTCATATAAAAACTTAGAAAACTTCAATACTTTCTCATTATCTCCTATTATTATAGGAATTATTTGAGAAGGACTATTCAAAATATTATATCCTAATTCTTTTAATTTATTCTTTAAGCAACCTACCTTTTTCCATAATTCTCCTCTTAACTCTGGATTATTTTTTATAATTTCTAAAGCTTTTATAGAAGTAGCTAACACTGCTGGAGGAAGAGCAGTAGAATATATAAAACTTCTGGTTTTGTTTCTTAAATAATTAATTATACTCTTGCTTCCAGCAATAAACCCTCCTAAGCTCCCTAAGGCCTTGCTAAATGTTCCCATTTGAATAATGGACTCATCTTTTATATCAAAATACTCACAAGTTCCTCTCCCTTTATTGCCTAAGATACCAGTAGCATGAGCATCATCTAATAATATCAAAGCTTTATACTTTTTGGCAAGAAACAATATTTCAGGAAGAGAAGATATGCTTCCTTGCATACTAAATACACCTTCTGTAACTATCAATTTCTTAATCTTGTTAATATTTCTTTTTAATATCTTCTCTAAAGCATTAATATCATTATGAGGATATATTTGTAATTTTGCCTTTGAAAGTCGACAACCATCAACAATGCTAGCATGACATAGCTTATCTATAATAACAACATCATCTCTGTCCGTCAAGGCTGATATAACACTTACATTAACCATATACCCAGAAGTAAATAACAAGGCTGCTTCAGTTTCTTTAAACTTGGTAATCTCATCCTCTAATTCTTTATGAAGAGCCATATTGCCAGAAATTAGTCGAGACGCTCCAGTGCCTACACCATACTTATCTATAGCCTCTTTGGCTGCTTTTTTCAGCTCTGGATGATTGGCTAGTCCAAGATAGTTATTAGATGAAAAAAGGAGGAAATCTCTTCCTCCACTTTTAACTATAGGACCTTGAGCACTTTCAATAACATTGAGCGTTCTGTATAAACCTTTTTTTTTAAGCTTTTTAATCTCTTCCTGAAAAAAATTCACTATAGAATCATATCCTTTTAGATAATTATTAACATATACAAGTATAAAATACAAAGAAAGAAAGTAACTATTCAGCATAAACCTAAGTTTAAAAATTATGTATTTTTCGTTAAGATTTTAATTTGGCGAAGAAATACTAATTTTTAAACTTCGCACTAAGGAAATACATTGTTACATTGAACATTGCTGAATAGTTACGATATTTTTAAAAATATTTTTTTATACTTCTAATTCCAAGTCTTTTATCATCTGAAGATCATCTTTTATAGAACGACCTTTGGTGGTTAAATAATCTCCAACAATCATTCCATTTCCACCAACATAAAACAGATAACTCTGCAAATCTCTTAAAACAACCTCTCTACCCCCACAAATTTTTATTTTCTTCTTGGGCAACATAATCCTAAACAAAGCAATTAATCGTAAAGCTTCTTGAGGCTTAAGCATCTCTATTTCTGCTAAAGGAGTACCAGCAACAGGATTTAAGAAATTTAAGGGAACCACATCTACATCCAATTCTCTTAAACTTAAAGCTAAAGATATACGATCATCAATACTCTCCCCCATTCCCAAAATTCCACCACAACACACACTTATTCCTACCTCCTTCAAAACCTTCACCGTTTTTACTCTATCGTTATATTCGTGAGTAGTGCACATTTGAGAATAATACGAAGAAGATGTTTCTAAGTTATGATTATACCTTAAAATACCAATATTTTTTAGCTTTCGAGCGCTTTCTTTATCTATTTCACCCAAAGAAACACATATATCTATTTTAATCTCTTCTTTAATCTTTCTTATTACTTCACTTAATCTATCAAATTCTTTCTGGTTGGCAATTCTTCTTCCACTAACCACTAATCCTATACGATCAATTCCACTTTCTTTGACAATTTTAACTCTTCTTAGTATTTCATCCTTTTCTAAGTAAGCAGTTTCCTTGTAATTGGTTTTATAGTGAAGAGATTGAGCACAAAATTTACAATCTTCTTCACATCCTCCTGTTTTTATGCTTAAAATAGCACATAAATCAACCCTTTTCCCATAAAAATAACTATTTATTTTATGAGCCGCATAAAATAATTCATAAGGATTGTTTTGAGATTCTTTCCATATTATATATGCTTCGTCTTTGTTTATCTCATATCCTTTAATTATTCTTTTTGTCAAATTCAATAAATTACTATCGCCCATACTCTACTTTAATCTATCAGCAATTCCGGCTTTAACAAAGTAAACCTCATTTGCTATTTTAGCTACTTCTTGATTAACTTGACCTACAATATTTATAAAATCTCTTCCTAATTTATTATCTGGCACCAAGCAATGCCCCACCTCATTACTAACAATAAATACACACTTTTCTAACTTAAGAGTCTTATCCAATAGCTCCTTTACTTCCTTTAAAACATCTTTATTATTAAACATTAGATTGGAAATATATGTAGTCAAGCATTCTATAATAATTACATCATTTTTTATTGTATCTAAAGCAGAGGTAATGTTTTTAGTTTCTTCAATAGTTTGCCATTCTTTAGGTCGGCTTTGACGATGCAGTTCTATTTTTTCTTTCATTTCATCATCCACGCGCTCTGCAGTAGCTATATAAGTTACATTTTTTTTCATCCTACATACAATATTTAATAAAAACTGACTTTTTCCACTTTTAATGCCTCCAAAAATAAAAATAATTCTACTACTCCTACTCATAAAAATTCTCCTTAATAATTGATTTAAACCCTCTGAGCGAATTTATAAGATGCAGGTATTTTTCAGATTATTATCACGTAAATTACGTAAAAATTACAAAATATAAAGCAAATTACAATTTAAAATTTTTTTAGTTTTGTATAAAATATAGAGAAAAATCTATTTACATTATTAATATTTCTTTTAGCTTTTGTATTAGAAATTCATTTACATGATGATCTTTCACAGCAATTCTAAAATAGTTATCACCCTCTAAGTTAAAAGATTTATTATTCCTAACCATAATTTTTGATTTTATTAACTCTTCTTCCAATATTTCTATATTTATTGCATGGTGTAACAGTTTTATTAAGACAAAGTTTGCTTGAGAATCAAACACCTTTAAGCATTTTATTTTAGAAAGTGCAGAATACATATATTCTCTTTCACTTCTTACATAATCTCTTATTTCTTGATCTTCTACTTTGTTTTCTAAAATATGCAGAGCTATTTCATAAGCAAAACAGTTGATATTCCAGGGAGGTTGCATCTGATTAAGTAACATGGATAAGTCTTTATCTGCCAATCCATATCCAAGGCGAAGTCCAGCTAAACCATAAAACTTAGTTAAAGAGCGAATTAAAAAGACATTTTTCTCTTCTAATAATTTCTTTCTTAAAAAGGGATCAATTTTATCCTGACAAAAATCTATGAAAGCTTCGTCAATAACTAAAAAAACTTTCTTTCTTTTAAGATTCTTTGCTAATTCTAAAATCTGTTTACTTTCAATTAAATTTCCCGTAGGATTATTAGGATTACAGATAAATAAGCCCGTTTCATCCTCTATGTCTTCCGAAAGTAAATTAATATTTAGATTAAAATCATCCTTTTCACGAGTTCGAAAATAACTTACATGACTTCCAAAAGCCTTTAAGGCTTTCTCATACTCGCCAAAAGTAGGAATTACCACCTTTATCTTATTGGGCGATAAATATTTACTAATTAAATATATCAACTCAATAGAACCATTGCCTAAAATAACATTCTCATATTCCAAATTTTCTTTTTCAGCAATAGCTTTTCTTAAATACTTCTGTTCAATATCAGGATAAATATTAATCTTGCCAATATTTTCTAAAAGAACATTCTTTATCTTTTCAGAGTATTTAAAATTATTAACATTTGAGCTAAAATCTATAATTTCCTCTGGCTTTATTTTATATTTCTCGCAACAAGCTCGTATATTACCTCCATGAAACACATTTTTCCCCTAACTATCTTTTTTCTTTTGATAATTATTTAAATAAAGACTTCTAAGTTCGTCAATTCCCTCTTGAACATCCAATATTTTTGTATTTAAATCTCTCTTTATACTTTCTATATTTAGGGAACAATCTACTGGTCTTTTGGCTTTAAAATTCATAGTTTCCGCTTTTATAGGAATTAATAGATCAGAATTAAATTTAAATATATCTGCCATTATTCTACCAAAATCATATCTATTTATTTTTTGACTTCCCCCAATATGATAAAGACCCTTTAAATCCTTTTCTATAATTTCCATAATACATCTTACTAAATTATTAACTAAGATGGGACTACGGTATTGATCAATAAAAAGCTTTCTTTCTTTATGTTCTAAGAAACCTTGAAGAAGCCAATCTGAAAAACTTAAGTGAGAAGAGTTTCCAAAACCATATAAAACTGCTGTTCGAATAATAGTATAATCTAAATCAAGACTGAGAATATATTCTTCTGCCCAAACCTTAGTCTTTGCATAATAAGATAAAGGAGCTACGGTATCTTCTTCTTTATAAAAGCTTTTTTCTCCACCGAATACTAAATCAGTGGAAAGAAATATAAACTTTGCATCTATTCTTTGGCAAGCCAAAGCAATAGCTTTTGTAGCCTCTGTATTTACTAAATATGCTTCTTCTTTATGCTCTTCACAATAATCTGGATTAGTTAAAGCAGCTGTATGAATTACAACTTCTGGTAATTCTTTTAAGATATAATTTTTTATCTCCTCTTTGTTTAGCAAGTTTAATTTAATACTTTGACAATTATTTATATTAGCAAAATTATTATAGTATTGAACTACTACTTTATAATAAGAAGAAATTAAAAAAGCTAAATTACTTCCTAATACCCCGCTTCCTCCAGTAATTAGTATTTTTTTCATATTTAACACACTAATATTACTCTCTTTTACCTCTTCACTTTTTTCAAAGCTAATTGAGCTTCTTTCATTAGTTCTTTTCCTGGTTGACAGAAAGACATTCCTATGCTTACAATAAATCTATTATCTTTCTGCTTAAGTTTACCTTCAAATTTTATACCTTCTACTAATAATTTAATACGTTCAGCAACTTCTAATGTTTTTTCGTCCCCAGCATTTAATAAAAGAACCCCAAACTCTTCTTTGCTAATCCTACCTACTATATCTACTTCTCTAACATTTTCTAATATAATCTGACCTATTTTATTTATAATTTTATCACCATACTCTGTTCCTTGTTCTTTGTTAAACTTATCAAAACCATCAATACTTATTAATAACAAAGAAATATTATATTTATATCTTCTAATTCTTCTTATCTCTTGATCTAAGGCTTCAAAAAAATAATCTTTATTATAAACTCCTGTAATTTCATCTAATAGGAGCAAATTTTCTTGTTTTTTCCTAATACTTTTCTTTTTAAAAGTAATTTGCTCTTTTATTACTTTATCTATAGCATCTACTATTTCATCAACCTCAAACGGCTTGACAATAAAGTCTCTAACTCCTTCTTTCATAGCTCTAACAACTATATCTAAAGAAGGATAAGCAGTAATTACTCTAATGCTGAACGGTCATCGTCTATTACTAAAATATTAGTACCTTTTTTTATTTCTTTAGAAATCTTCACAGATTCTCAACCTTACGTAAACAAATCAAAATAAATTATAACGTGTAATGAGTAATATTAAAATAAAAAATTCAAAATAACTTATTTAATTTCTTATATTGACTGACCGCTGAAGCCTGATGGTTAAGCTCTTATCTTTTATTTATTATACTGCAATCTCAACTCATAACTTATCTCCTTGCTATCTTCTACCTGAGGTTGATCAAAGGGATTTACTTCTCTTAATAAGGAAGAATAAACAGCTAAATATTGAATAAATGCTAAATACTGTCCTACATTATTAGCACTTACTTCATCTAGTGTCACAATTGCTAAAGGAATATTTTTATTCTCGGCATCTTCAACTGTACCTCTAAATTCAAACTCTAAAGCTTTAGCTAAAGGAATATTGCTCAATATATCCAAGTTTTTATCCTTTAAAGAAATATCCTTTAAATCATCAGGAGCCATAGTTTTCATATTTTGATGTTCCAATTTAGCTACATTTAAAAACAACCCTACAACATTCTTCTTCCCACCAAAAAACCGTTGATTTGTATGATGTTGAGATTCTGGCCCCAAACTTCCATAAATAGTCTGTCCTTTTCCTTCTTTGCCAGAACTTTCATGAATTAGTTGAACCATTAAATTCGTAAATCCTTCTAATTTTGGCGAATAAACTGGATGGAATATTTCGCTATAACCTTTTAAGTCCATTAAATACAAAAAAGTAGCCAGTTTTAAAGCCAAATTCTTTTCAAGGTTGTTTTTAGAAGTGCAAATCTCGCATATCTCCCTTATCCCTTGATCAATCTCAGCAATATCTATATCAAATAAAACTGCTGGAAAATATCCACAAGAAGTTCTGCCTGAATATCTTCCTCCAATCTCTTTAGGAATAGTGAGATATTCTAAGTTTCTTTTTCTAGTAATTTCTCTTAAGGCCCCAGAATCTTCCGAAGTAATAGAAAACATAGGATAACCTTCAAATGCAAATATTACTTCTAACACCCCTACTGTATTTCCTGATTTGCTAATAGGAACCACCAAGGTATCTTTTGGTAAGCATTTTTCTCTTACATAGTTTATAAAATCTGGATCCATAGTAGAAATAATATAAACATTTTTCTTGCTTTTATATTCAGCTAAGGCCTTATAAAAAGCCCAAAAACTTGTAATAGAACCTCCGTTTCCAATAATTATTACATTAGAATAACCTTTATATTTTTCAGCAACTCTTATTATATTTTCTATATCAGGTTGATATTTAGCAAAAGCTGGTATTTCTATTTCTTTTATACTTCTTATCTTATTTTCTGCTGTTTTTATATCATATTCTCCGTATATTTCTAAATTTATACCCATCCTTATCTCCTTTTTTATTATTTCTTATTCCATCCGTAACTATTCAGCATAAACTTCGTACTAAGGAAATATGTTGTTACATTGAACATTGCTGAATAGTCACTTCCATCCTTTGAAAGATTATTAAATTTAAGAATAAATTAAGCTTCAATAACCCTTATATCCTTTCTCTCTCC
>JASEGW010000033.1 GCA_030017825.1 bacterium
TCGAATTTTACTTTAGTGTGCTACAATACCTAATTATTTTTGCATGGGGAGTTATGTTTTATTTTGTAGTTGGAGAGAAGATTAACATAGAATTAATAAAAATATATTTTAGAATCACTATGCAACTAAGTTAAACTTTGCAAAATATCCAATTCCTTAGGCATTTTTGTCTGTTTTTCTTTTTTAACCAAGGAATCATTTACATGAAAACGTTCTAAATTTATAGGAACTATTTCTGTATTGCCTCTTGTTACTTTTTTTCTTTTATCTTTTGTCAATAATTCAAAGCTCACTCCTCCGCCAATTAAAATAGTATAAAGAGAAATTAAATATTTGGGAAGATAGATTAAATTCTTTATCTTAACTTGCTCTAACAGAGGTTTCCACTGTTTAAGATTAAAACATTTCTTAAAACCTTGTCGATAATAAAAAAAGCTATATTCATGATGAATAAGACCGCTTTTTTCTTGCTCTGTATCTTTTTGACGCAGAATTCCTTTTACTGGTTCCCAAATAACACAAATTCCTTTAGGCTTTAAAATACGATTTATCTCACTTATTACCGCCTTAAAATCACTTACATGATGTAATATTTCTTTACAAAAAACAATATCAAATGAATCATTAGCAAAAGGAAGAATTTCTACATCGCCAACAAGGCGTTCAAAATAGTGATTTTGATCAATAAATGCTCCTCCGCAGCGAATAAACTCAGGCATAATATCTATAGATACTACTTCTGCTCCATATTTTGTAAACATCCAACTTGTTTCGCAACAACCAGCACCTAAATCTAAAAGCAAAGCTCCTTTTCTTTGTTTCATAATATCTCTTATCCCTTTATTCATTATAGGAGCATAATTTCTTAAATATTCCAAGTGTTCCTCTTGGTTATGATTCTCATAGACCCATTTATATTCACCTTCCATTTCTGCTAACTTTTCTTTAATCTCCAAATTATTCCTCAATCCTAAAATAACCACTCCTTCTCTAATAAGAAAATCATAATTACAACTTGGACATCTTAAGGTGCCTTTTATAATTTCATCTTCCATAGCCTCTTCGCTTATTAAATTAAGCTTAGAAAGACATCCTGGGCAAAATAGAATATTTAATAGTTTGTATTTCACAATAAAATTATATCACTACGCCTCCCATTTGAAAATAATTAAATTGACTAAGAAGATAAGTTTTGATATAAATATTTAAAATTTCACCAAGGGAGATATCTTGAAAATGCTTAAAAAATTTGCTATATCTGCTTTAGCTATTTTTCTGCTCCTAAGTTGTGCTAAGAAAGAAAAAGTAATTAAGATTGGAGGTGTAGGTCCTTTAACTGGTTCCCAGTCAGAAGTAGGCCAAGATCTAATTAATGGAGAAAAGTTGGCTGTAGAAGAAATTAACGCTTCTGGAGGACTTTTGGGTAAAAAGGTAGTATTGGTTTCTATGGATGATAAGGCAGACCCTAAAGAAGCAGTTAGCGTAGCTCATAAATTAGTTTCTGATTCTCAAGTAATAGCGGTAATAGGACATTTAAACAGTGGAGCTACTCTTCCTGCATCTCGTGTATATCACCAAGGAGGTATGGTTATGTTAACCCCTACCTCTACTAACCCTAAAATCACTAAACAAGGATTTAAAAACGTTTTTCGGGCTTGTATTACTGATGAGGTGCAGGGTCCTTTATGTGCTGACTTTGCTATTGATAAATTAAGCAAGGAAAAATTTGCTGTTTTACATGATAAAACTGCTTATGGCCAAGGTATTGCTGAACAATTTACTAAAAAAGTTATAGACAGAGAAAAATCTCTCCTGCTCTTCGAAGGAATTACTGAAGGGGATAAAGACTTTACAGCCATATCAACTAAGATTAAAAATTTAAATCCTGATCTCTTATTCTTTGGAGGTGCATTTCCTGAAGGAGGATTGATTATTAAACAAGCTCGTCAATTGGGAATGGATGCTACTTTCATGGCTGGAGATGGATGTTTTGCTCCTGAATTTATGAAGATTGGAGGAAATGCTTCTGAAGGAACTATTATTAGTTTTTTAGCCTCTCCTTGGGAAGAAAAAGAGTCCGCCAAAGAATTCGTAGCTAAGTTTAAGAAAAAATATGGAGTGGTAAAAACTTATGCTCCTTATGGATATGAATGCATTAATATTATTGCCAAAGCAATTAAAGCAGCTAAAAAAGCCGAAAGAGGAGCTCTTTTAGGAGCAATGTCTGATCCTAATTTTTATTATGAAGGAATATTAGGAAACACTCAATTTGATAATAAAGGTGACACTAAAAACAAGGAACTTTATTTTTATGTAGTAAAAGAAGGCAAGCTTCAGCTGTGCAAGTAATAATACCTTAAAGCATTAACACAGATTTTTCTTTTTGCTTTTTAGAGAAAATTGTAACTATTCAGCAATGTTCAATGTAACAATATATTTCGTAACAACATATTTCCTTAGTGCGAAGTTTAAAAATTAGGTTTATGCTGAATAGTTACAAAAAATTTTAGGTAAAATGTTTACTCAACAGATTATCAACGGACTCACATTAGGTTGTATTTACGCTCTTATTGCTTTAGGCTATACCTTAATTTTTGGAATTATTAGGCTTATTAATTTTGCTCAAGGTGAAATGTCTATGGTAGGAGCATATATTGCCATTGGAATTACTATACTCTTATCTAAATATGGGCTTTTATCAGAAAACCTACTTTTAACCTTGCCTCTTATTTTTGTTATAACCATTACTGGCTGTTCTTTGCTGGGCATATTGGTAGAGCTTGTAGCTATTCGTCCTATCCGTAATTCCCCAGCTCTTGATGCTTTGATAACTACTTTAGGAATTTCTATTATTCTTCAAAATAGCTTCATGCTCTTATTTGGTTCTAATAATAAAGTTTTTCCTTCTATTTTCTTTCAAGATTCGCTATTTATTCGTAACGCTCAAATCTCTTATCTGCAAATTTTTATTATTGGACTATCAATAGTTTCCATGATTATACTTCACATCTTTATCAATAAATCTAAGTTAGGAAGGTCTATGAAAGCTGTATCCGAAGATAAGGTTTTAGCTAATTTGATGGGTATTAATATTAACAGCATTATCAGAAATACTTTTATTATTGCTTCAACTATGGCTGCTATTTCTGGAATTATGCTTTGTATGTATTATGGAGTAGCTCGTTATGATATGGGCTTTATACCAGGTATTAAAGCTTTTACAGCAGCAATCTTAGGAGGAATTGGCAATATACCGGGAGCTGTTTTAGGAGGAGTATTGTTAGGCATTATTGAAGGCTTGTGCGCAGGATATATTTCAGCTGATTATAAAGATGTTTTTTCTTTTATACTCTTAATCATAATCTTAATCTTCAAGCCCCAAGGCCTTCTAGGTGAAAAAGTATCCCAAGAATAGAAATCATTCCACTTCCAAGTTTTGTATAAAGGCGTTACAATGCAAGCAGTTAATATTTCAAAAGAAAAATACACAAGAACCCTTATAGTAATTGCCATCTTAATAATACTTCCCTATCTTCTTTCCAATCAATACTACACGCATATTTTAGTCTTATCTGGTATCTATGTAATTATGGCCTTAGGGCTTAATATAGTAGTAGGTTTTGCTGGATTATTAGATTTAGGTTATATTGCTTTTTATGCTGTAGGAGCTTATACTTGCGCTCTTTTTTCAACCTATTTTGAAGTCTCCTTTTGGCTCCTGCTTCCTTTAGGAGGAGTATTGGCAGCAATTTTTGGAATACTTTTAGGATTTCCCACATTAAGAGTTAAAGGAATATATTTAGCTACTGTTACCTTAGGTTTTGGAGAGATAATTCGCTTGGTTATTAGAAATTGGGATAGCTTAACTAATGGACCTAAAGGAATTATGGGTATTTCACATCCCCATATATTTAATTTTAATCTAACATCTCCTGTTCATTTTTACTATTTAATCTTAATTCTAGGGGTAGCTACTACCTTTATCTCTTATAGATTAAGCAAATCTCCTTTAGGAAAATTTTGGATAGCTATTAAAGATAATGAAATTGCAGCTTCTGTGTTAGGAATAGATACTGTAAAGATGAAATTATATGCCTTTGCTATTGGAGCTTTCTTTGCAGGTGTTGCTGGCTGCTTTTTTGCTAGTTGGCAAGGATTTGTAGCTCCTATAAGCTTTACTTTCTTAGAATCTATTATTGTTCTATGTATTGTAATCTTAGGAGGAATGGGAAGCATCGTTGGCTCTATAATAAGTGCTCTTATTCTGGTTATCCTGCCAGAGCTTTTAAGACAGTTTCAATTATACCGTATGTTATTCTTTGGCTTATCCTTAACCTTTATTATGATTTATAGAAGTAGAAGAAAAATAAAGGCTAAAGAAGAGAGCTTTCGTTTAGAAAATGATAAAATCCAGAAAAAAGAAGAAATATCTAATATAAAAGAAATATTCCAAACAAAGAATGAATCAGCCGTTAAAGAGAATATAATTTTAGAAGTTGAGAAAATAAGTAAAAATTTTGGGGGATTAAAAGCTTTAAGCAATGTTAATTTTAAAGTCAGGAATTTAGAGATTTTAAGTATTATCGGACCTAATGGCGCAGGAAAAACAACTTTTTTTAATTGTATGAGTGGTATTGAAAAAGCTGACCAGGGAAGAATAAATTTTTATGAGCAAAGAATTATAGGAAATTATGGCAGTTTGCCAGCTCATAAAATTGCCAAATTAGGCATATCTCGTACCTTTCAGAATACTTGTCTTTTTGAAAGCTTAAGTGTCTTAGAGAATGTGCTTATTGGAACTTACATCCAGCAAAATAAGAACCAAAAAGAGAATAAAAAAGAGACTTTAGCTTTAGAGTTGTTAAATTATGTGGGCTTAAAAGAAAAAAGTTATGAAAGAGTTAATAATCTAAGTTATGGACATCAAAGATACTTAGAAATTGCTCGTGCTTTATCAGTTAGGCCCAAGCTTCTTCTTTTAGACGAACCTGCCAATGGATTGAATTTACATGAAAAAGAAATATTAATGAACCTCCTTTTAGATATTAGAGAAAAACTACATGTCACTATTATCTTAATAGAACACGACATGAGAGTAGTAATGAAAATTTCCGACCATATTGTAGTTTTAGACCACGGAGAACGCATTGCATATGGAACTCCTATAGAAATTCAGAACAATAGATTAGTCCAAGAAGCTTATTTAGGAAGAGGTAAAAAAGTTGAATGAGGGATTTCTATTAGACATAGAAAATCTTTGGGTGTATTATGATCGCATTGCCGCTTTAAAAGAGGTATCTCTAAAGGTTAAAAAAGGAGAAATCGTAGCTCTTTTAGGAGCTAACGGAGCAGGGAAAACTACCACTTTAATGTCTATTTCTCGTATCTTAAATATCGAGCAAGGAAAGATAAATTACAAAGGAACTGATATTATTAATTTTTCTCCAGAAAACATAGTATCTATGGGAATTAGGCAAATACCAGAGCGTAAAAAGATATTTCGTTATTTAAAGGTGGAAGACAATTTACTAATGGGAGCTTACTTAGAAAAGAATAAGATAAGAATTAAACATAATTTAGAAAAAGTTTATGATCTTTTTCCACCTCTTTGGGAAAGAAGAAATAAGTTAGGAGATACCCTAAGCGGAGGAGAACAACAAATGTTAGCTATTGGCATGTCTTTAATGTCTGAAGTAGAGCTTCTCCTTTTAGACGAACCTTCATTGGGATTAGCTCCTAAATTTGTGGAAGAAACTTTCCAGATTATCGAAGAAGTAAATAAAAAAGGAACTTCCATTTTATTAGTAGAACAAAATGCCTATATGGCTTTAGAAATTGCCCATAGAGGATATGTTTTAGAAGCAGGAAAAGTTAAATTTGAAGATAGAGCATCAGATTTACTGAAAAACCCAGCAATTAAAGAAGCCTATTTGGGAGGATAGGTAGTAGTAAGAGGCAATATAATAGTAAAATGTGTTTTTTCTTATTGACAAAAAAGGATATAAAATAGATAATGCTATCTATAGTAAAATTTGGGTTTTTTTTGGTTAAACAACTTATAAAATATACCAGAAAAACCTAAAAAATTTAAGGAGGTGGTCCTATTGCCTATAACCAGAAGGGATTTTTTAAAGCATTGTGGGGCTGGAACACTTGGGATTGCTCTATCGCAGTTTTATTTGCCCGAAGTACTTAAAATTTTTGAGGCAGCTGCGGCAGGGGAGCCTCCAGTGTTATGGCTTCAGGGTCAATCATGCACAGGATGTTCAGTATCTCTCTTAAACACTGTTCATCCCTCCATTGCTGATGTATTGCTGAAAGTTATTTCGGTAAAGTTTCACCCAACGGTCATGGCTGCTCAAGGAGATTTAGCCATATCTGCTATTGAAAAGACTTACAAAGAAAATGCCGGAAAATATATTTTAATTGTAGAAGGCTCAATTCCCATAAAGGATGGAGGAATTCACTGTACAGTTGGCGAAACTCATGATGGTAAACCAATTACTATACTTGACTGGGCAAAAAAGCTTGCCCCTAAAGCTGCAGCTATTGTGGCTGTAGGAACATGTGCTGCTTATGGTGGCATCCCTGGTGGCGCACCAAATCCAACTGGAGCTAAAAGTGTAAAAGAAGTAACTGGAAAGACTGTTTTGAACTTACCTGGCTGTCCTGCCCATCCTGACTGGATTGTAGGATCTTTAGTTCATGTTCTTCGTTTTGGATTACCTGCTCTTGATGAACATGGTAGACCAAAGATGTTCTATGGAAAAAATATCCATGAGAACTGCCAGAATTATTTTCATTATAACAATGATACCTATGCTGAAAATCTTTCCGATGAAGGATGTCTTATAAATTTAGGATGCAAGGGTCCTCAAACCTATGCCGACTGTCCTAAAAGACATTGGAACAATGGAGTCAACTGGTGTATAGGAGCTAAAGCTCCTTGTATTGGCTGCACGCAACCTGAATTTCCTGATGGAACTTCTCCTATGTATGCAGCAATTCAAGATGAACTTCGACCAAAGAAAGTAAAAATCAATTCTTTGGAAAATACTTTAGTAGGATAAGGAGGTGAGCAGATGGCTGAAATGAGCGTTAAAACAAAAGAAAAGAAAAAAATTATTATAGATCCTTTAACTAGGATTGAAGGACATCTTAAGATTGAAGTAGAAGTAGAAAACGGGGTGGTAGTTGATGCTCACTCTACAGGAACTATGTTTCGGGGATTTGAAATAATCCTCCAAGGAAGAGACCCTAGAGATGCCCAACATCTTACTCAACGCATTTGCGGAGTATGTCCTGCATCTCATGCTATGGCTGCCTCAAAAAATCTTGACAATGCCTTAGGAGTAACTCCTCCTATAAATGGTAGAATTATGAGAAACTTAGTTTTAGGAGCAAATTACTTGCAGTCTCATATTCTCCATTTCTATCATTTAGCTGCTTTAGACTTTGTAAAAGGACCAGATGCTGCCCCATTTATTCCCAGATATGAAGGAGATTATAGATTACCTGAAAAAGTAAACGCAGCTTGTGTAGACCATTATCTAAAAGCTTTAGACATCCGCAAAAAATGTCATGAAATGTTAGCCATCTTTGGTGGAAAGATGCCTTGTCATATATCTTTCTGCCCAGGAGGAATTACTGAATCCGCAGATTCAGATAAAATTACTAATTTTATGTGGAGACTTAAAGAAATTCAAGCTTTTATTAATGATGTCTATATTCCAGATGTAATAGCTGTTGCTGAAACCTACCCTGACTATTTTAGTATTGGTGTTGGTTGCAAAAATTTAGTTTCTTTTGGAGTTTTCGATTTAGATCAAAAAGATGACAAAAAACTTCTTCATCGTGGAGTATATACTGATGGAAAAGCAGCTTCTTTAGATCCTGATAAAATTACTGAATATGTAAAAAATTCTTGGTTTGAAGACAGCACAGATGGGTTAAATCCAAAATTTGGAGAAACAAAACCTGCTCCTAGAAAAAAAGCTGGATATTCTTTCCTGAAATCTCCCAGATACGATAAAAAGGTACATGAAGCTGGACCTTTATCAAGAATGGCCGTATCTTACTTAACCGGTGAATCCACAGTAAAGAAGCTCGTAGATGGAGTGCTTAGCCACTTCAAAGCTAACATAACAGCACTGTTTTCAGTTTTAGGTCGCCATGCAGCTAGAGCATTAGAATGTAAATTTGTAGCAGATTCTATGGTAGATTGGTTAACTCAACTCAAACCAGAAGAACCAACTTGCGTTCCATCCAGCGTACCTAACAGAAGTACTGGAATAGGATTAACCGAAGCGCCCAGAGGAGCTTTAGGGCACTGGGTTTCTATCGAGAACCAGAAAGTAGCTCGCTATCAAGTTATAACTCCTACTAACTGGAATGCTTCTCCAAGGGATTCTATGGGACAAATGGGACCAATCGAACAAGCACTCTTAGGCGCGCCAGTCAAGGATCCTGAAAATCCTTTTTCCGTAATAAGAGTAGTGCGTTCCTTTGATCCTTGTTTAGCTTGCTCAGTTCATGTGATGAATACTAAGAAAAAGCTATTGGCAAAATATAGGGTTGCTTAGAAGTGAAAAATGTTAAAGATTCAAGGGGAAGGCAAGATTTGCCTTCCCCTTCTTTATCTAAAAAAATAGTCATAGTGGGAATTGGCAATATCCTCTTAACAGATGAAGGAATTGGAGTCCATGTGATAAGTGAATTAAAAAAAGAAGAGATTCCTTCATATATAGAAATTATTGATGCCGGAACTGCAACTATCGATCTTATAGACTCTATATGTGATGTAGATAAATTAATTCTGATTGACGCTGTTAAAGGTGGAGGAAAAGCTGGCTCGATATACAAATTTGATCCAAGTGATATCGAATTTGAAAAAGAGGTGGTTTCTTCTCTTCATCAAGTAGGTCTAATAGAAGTACTAAATATAGCCCAAAAATTAGGAAGAAGACCTAAAGACGTTGTAGTTATAGGAGTTGAACCTAAAGAGATTAGATGGGGATTAGAACTCTCAAAAGAGATAAAAGAAAAAATACCAGAAATTATTAAGCTGGTTCTTAAGGAGGTAAATATTAATGCATGAAATAGCTATGGTAGAAGAATTAGTAAATAAATTAAAAGAAGAAGCTGAAAAACATAAAGATGCAAAGATCTCTAATATAAAAGTTACCATAGATAAAGATGACCATTTAACGCCAGATAATTTAAAATTTTTATTTGAGAAGATGAGCAAGGGAACAAAAGTTGAAGGAGCATATCTTTTAATAGAAGAAGCTAAAGGAGAAGGTGGTTTAAAGATAGATTCTATTGAGATTGAATATAGTGAAAAATGAAGGCGCAAAAATAAGTATAAGAGGTATTGTTCAAGGAGTAGGTTTTAGGCCTTTTATTTATAGATTAGCCAAAAGTTTTAACTTATATGGCTGGGTGAAAAATACTAGTAGTGGTGTTATTGTAGAAGCTGAAGGCCAAAAAAAAGATATTTTAAACTTAGTAGAAAGAATAAAGACCGAAGCTCCTCCTCTATCTAAAATAGAAAACATAACTGTAGAGTTTCATCCTTCAAATGGATACACCTACTTTGAAATAAAGAAAAGTCTAACTGAAGTAGAAAAGTTTCTTCCCCTATCCCCAGATATAAAAATATGCCCTGAATGCCTTTCTGAACTTACCTCCTCATCTAATAGAAGATATAGATATCCCTTTATAAATTGCACTAATTGTGGTCCCAGATTTACCATTATTAAAGATATTCCTTATGATAGAAACAAGACCACTATGCATAACTTTAAAATGTGTCCCCTCTGTCAAAAGGAATATGATGATCCTATAAACCGTAGATACCATGCCCAGCCAAACGCTTGTTTTGAGTGTGGGCCTTCTGTTAAATTATTTGAAAGCAATGCCCAAAAAGAAGTATCTTCTAAAGATCCTATTAAAAAAACAATTTCCCTTTTAAAGAAAGGTTACATTATAGCCATAAAAGGTTTAGGAGGCTTTCATCTTGCTTGTATAGCTACAGATGTAAAAGCAGTAGCAGAGCTTCGAAGAAGAAAGAAAAGAGAAAAATCTAAACCTTTTGCCATAATGTCAAATAATATAGAAAAAATAAGGAAGTATTGTAGCGTTAATCAAGAAGAAGAATCGATGCTCCTTAGCCATTCCTCCCCCATAGTTTTGTTAGAAAAATTAAGCAATTGTCCTATAAGCAAAGAAGTGGCTCCTGGAAATAAATATTTAGGAGTCATGCTCTCCTATACTCCACTTCATCATCTTCTTTTAGCTGATCCTCATATTTTAGCTTTGATTATGACTAGTGGAAATTTTTCAGATGAGCCATTAACTAAAGATAACAAGGAAGCAACAAAGGAACTCTCTGATATTGCTGACTACTTTTTAATACATAACCGAGATATTCACATCTCTTGTGATGATTCAGTTACCAGAATATTTGAAAAAAAAGAACTTATGATAAGGAGGGCCAGAGGACATGCCCCTTGTCCTATAATTTTAAATTATAAATTACCTCAAATATTTGCTGTGGGAGCAGAGCTTAAAAGTACTTTTTGTCTTACTAAAGAAAACTATGCTTTTTTAAGCCAACATATAGGAAACCTAAAAAATTTAGAAACCTTGGAATATTTTAAAAAACTACTTTTGCATTTTAAGAAAATTTTTAAAGTAACGCCAAACATAGTAGCGGCAGATCTTCATCCTAACTATTTAAGTACTAATTTTGCTAAAGAATGTTCCCGAGACAACAATTTACCTATTGTTTATATTCAACACCATCATGCTCATATTGGAGCTGTTTTAGCTGAAAACAATATAGATGAAGAAGTGTTTGGAGTAGCTTTTGATGGGATTGGCTATGGTGAAGATGGAAATATTTGGGGTGGAGAATTTATGGTAGCAAGCCTTAGTAGTTTTAAGAGAGTCGCTCATCTGAAATATTTTGGCATGCCTGGTGGAGATAAAGCTACCTTAGAACCTTGGAGAATGAGCTTAAGTTACCTTTATGCTCTATATGGAGATACCATTCCAAGAGAATTTATAGAAAGATTTGGAGAAAAAGAAACTTCTTTTGTTCTTGAGATGATTAAAAAAAGAATAAACTGCCCCCTTACTTCAAGCATGGGTCGCCTTTTTGATGCTGTATCATGTTTAATAGGAATTAGGGAAAAAATAGATTATGAAGCTCAAGCAGCTATTGAGTTAGAAATGATAGCAGACCCATTAGAAAAAAATGCTTATAGATTTAATATTATAGAAAAAGAAGGGCTTTTGATAATTGAACCATTAACAATGATAGAAGAGCTTATAAATGATATAGAAAAGAAAGTCTCTACATCTTTGATTTCTTCAAAATTTCATAACGCAGTTGCAGATCTTATTTTAAATATTGCGAATAAAATTAGAGGTAGTTTTAAGATAAACAAAGTTGCTCTATCAGGAGGAGTTTTTCAAAATATCTATCTATTAAAAAGAGTAATTTCAAGACTAAAAGATTGTGGATTTATACCAATTATTCATTCTAAAATTCCTCCAAATGATGGAGGAGTTTCTTTAGGACAAGCAATAATAGCAAGTAAGAAAACAATGGAATAAAACTTTTAAGGAGGTTTATAAAATGTGCTTAGGGATACCAGGAAAAGTTATAGATATTGAAGGAGCTATGGCCAAGGTAGAGATTGGTGCTGCTCATCGAGAAATAAGTTTACAGCTTTTGCCGGAAACAAAAGTAGGTAATTATGTCATAATTCATGCTGGATTTGCCATTCAATTAATAAATGAAGAAGAGGCTAAAAAAACTCTGGATCTTTTAGATAGTATATCTAATCAAATGAATGGGGGGCAAGATGAAGTATATTGATGAGTTTAGGAAAAGATCCGCAGCCGATGGATTAATAGCTAAAATAAAAAAAATAGCTTCTAAAAAAGTGAGTTTAATGGAAGTATGTGGCACTCATACTATGGCCATTTTCAAGTATGGAATAAAGAATATGTTGCCAGAAAGAGTAAACCTTATATCAGGACCAGGTTGTCCAGTATGCGTTACCCCTCAAATAGATATTGTTAGAGCCATAGCCATTTCAAAACTTCCAAATGTTATGCTTGCTAGTTTTGGAGATATGATGCGGGTTCCAGGAGGTAATACAAGTCTTGAAAATGAAAAGGCTAAAGGAAGAGATATAAGAATCGTTTATTCCCCTCTTGATTCTTTAGATATCGCTAAAAAAAATAAGGATAAGAGAGTGGTATTTTTAGGAGTTGGATTTGAAACTACCTCTCCAAGTATTGCCGCTACTATTTTAAAAGCATATGATGAAAATATAAATAATCTATTTTTTCTTTCATGTCATAAATTAATTCCTCCAACTATGAAAGCTTTACTTAGCTTAGGAGAAGTGAGAGTAGATGGTTTCATATGTCCCGGACATGTAAGCACTTTAATCGGAACTATTCCTTATGAGTTTATTGCAAAAGATTATAACATACCCTGTGTAATTGCTGGATTTGAACCATTAGATATTCTCCAATCAATATTGATGCTTTTAGAGCAGATAAATGAAGGAAAAGCTCTGGTAAAAAACCAATATACTCGCTGCGTTAAACCAGAAGGAAATATAAAAGCCATGGAAATTTTAAGAGAAGTATTTGAAGTAAGCGATAGTAGTTGGCGGGGAATTGGGGTAATACCTAAGTCAGGTCTAAAAATAAGAGAGAAATATAAAAATTTTGATGCCTCTGCATTTGAGATTGAAGTAGAAGATATTAAAGAAGAGGAAAAAGGTTGTATCTGTGGAAATATTTTACGAGGAATAAATAAACCTTATGATTGCAAACTTTTTGGAAAAGAATGCACTCCACTTTATCCTGTTGGACCTTGCATGGTATCAACCGAAGGAACTTGTGCTGCATATTATAAATATGAAAGAAGGAGATAAACTATGGACAAGATATTACTTTCACATGGAAGTGGTGGAAAACTTACTCATGAGCTAATAAACAAGTTTTTCTTAGAAGCCTTTTCAAACCCTATTTTAGAAAAACTTGATGATTCAGCTATATTTGAAGTAGCTTCTAACAAGATAGCTTTTAGTACAGATTCCTATGTAGTAGATCCTATATTCTTCAAAGGTGGAGATATTGGAAAATTAGCTATTTGTGGAACAGTTAATGATTTATCTATGTCCGGAGCAACTCCATTATATCTTAGTGTCTCTTTTATAATAGAGGAAGGGTTTTCCATATTAGACCTTCAAAGAATAATCCTTTCCATGAAAGATACTGCTTTAAAAGCTGGTATAAAAATTATTACAGGAGATACCAAGGTAGTAGAAAAAGGAAGTGCTGATAAAATATTTATAAATACTACAGGAATAGGAATAGTTTCTAAAGAAATAAATATATCTGGTTCTAATGCCCAAGAGGGAGACATAGTGATAGTAAGCGGAAAAATTGGAGAACATGGAATGGCAATCTTAAGCGAAAGGGAAGGTTTAAAATTTGATTTAGAAATAGAGTCAGACTGTGCTCCTTTAAATACTCTTGTATCAAATATGTTAAAAGTTACTAAAAATATTCACTGTTTGCGTGATCTTACTCGAGGAGGATTAGTAACAGCTCTTAATGAAATTGCCAATCAATCAAATGTAGGAATTTTTATAGAAGAAAGTGCAATTCCTATAGGAGACGGAGTGAAAGGAGCAAGTGAAATGCTTGGTCTTGACCCTCTTTATATCGCTTGCGAAGGAAGATTGATTTGCATATTACCAACAAAAGATGTAGAAGAAATATTAGCTGTTATGCAAAAAAATGAGTATGGAAGAGAAGCTAAGATTATTGGAAAAGTTGTAAATAATAAAACTAATGGAGTCTATCTACAAACAGAAATTGGAGGAACTAGAATTGCGGAAATGATTATAGGCGAGCAGCTTCCGAGAATATGCTAATAAAGCTTATTACTTTATTAATTTTTACTTTAATCTTAACACTAAACTTATTTTTCTTGACTTTTATTAGTTTTTATTTATAATTTATTTTTAAATAAAAATCTTACTATTAGAGTTCTTAAAATGCCTTATTTAGCCAAATACAATTTTCATTTAGATATTTAAGTTAAAGTGTACTCATAATGAGTACACTTTTTTTATTGACAAAGGAGCTATTAATGAATGACCAGCTTAAATCTCTCGTTATCCTGCAAAAA